>JBKJYK010000056.1:0-3447 GCA_046715515.1 Candidatus Nitrosocosmicus sp. | reverse complement strand
CGATATCGTCACCAAGCCCATCGGGCCCGTTGCAATTTTACTACTTTATGATCTTCGCCCATTAATCCCACATCAAAAAAAACATGGGAGCACAAACGGAGTATAAAATGATCGTAATGATATGTTAATTAACCCATAAAACATATGTGGTAGTTTGATTCCATCCAATTGGCCCGTTATATTCATTCCCACCCAACTCATTTGCAGAGACTCTTGTACCTAGTTCTCCTTTTACCTTCAGCTCATACTTGCCAGGTGGTAGAGGTTTTAGGAAAAGCCAGTTTCCATCAGATACAGATTGTGTTGTTTGAGCAGTTGAATTCAGCATAATACCTTGAGGCAATGTAAAGTTAAATAAATTTGTCTGAATACGGTATTTTTCTACATTTGGTATAGTGACATCATTAAGTGATGCTTCCGCTCCACTAACAACATCCTGTATTTTTTTAGCACATTCTCTTAATTCTTCTTCTGTCTTTAGATGTTTATACTTCACATACGAACATTCGGAATTTAATAGTGTGATTAGCAACGCCGTATTTTGAGGCATATAACAAGTGCGTTCAACTGGATGTTCAAAAGCAAGAGTTAGAAACCAAACTGGTCCATTCTGATTTTTGCCACAATATTTTCCAGTGTCATTATATGAGGGATTCTTATTCCATGGAATGGAATATGTCCATTGCCACCATTTTGCAGTCCAGTCCGCATATGAGATATTAAATGGCTTCGAATTCAAATCGTATACCAAACTAGAAATAATAAAATTCATATTGACCGTATTTAGATTCACAAAACTTTCATTTCCTTTGGTTGCCAGCAATGAGCCAATTGGAAACCCAATAAATGAAAATATGACAAGAAATACAGTTACCTTTGATTTTAACACGGTATTTCCATTTCTGGATAATATTTTAACTTTTTTTATGTTTCTAATCCTTTTATACCCCCCATTTCCTTTCGTTGTTATTAGGTTAGTATCATTTTGAAAATTTTTCAGATATGTAAAAAAGGACTTTTTTAGGTTTTGTCCAATATTATTGTCATATAGAATAAAAAGACATCCCATAAATATCATGCAAAATTCTTCAAACTACTAATTGACTTGATTCCTACTATATGGCAAAAAACAGACCTATTTTCTATCAATGTGAATCACATTAAGTAAATAGATGCACGGTAAATAATGTGAAAGGTTAAAAGGTAATTGTACAAAAACAAAATAATATTTTTATTCAAGCAATTATGAAGAGGGCAAGAGTTGCTAGACTTTCCAAGATTGATTATGAAAAACAAATGTCTCATATAGTAACCTGTGGTTTTTGCATTTGATGGGCACCATTGTTATTTATCATTAGGATGAAAAAAGAACAAAGATTTGAAAAGCTAAAAAGAGTTAGAAATATTCAACACCATCAAAATGTTGCATTACTCATAGAAGAATATGATGAATTGGAGTGTATTGTTTTTTTTTGTAATGATTCAAGGGAAAGCGAATCGGATTTAGGAAGAAAAAGTGAAAGAGAAAGGGTACGAAATTAACCATAATAACAATAATGCTCCTACAGTAAAAGAATATCATAAATTGCTTTATCAAAAATATGCTCAATAAAAAAAAGAGGAATTGAACAATACTGTATAATAATAAAACCACAAAAAAGATATTGGAAAAATAATGACTTTTTATCTTTTTTTTGGGTTTTGCCTATGTTGCAAATTTTGAAAACTGTTTTGTAATGTCAATCATTTTATCAACATCTTTGCCAATAGGTGAAAAGTTGTAAGCAAATATTATATGATCTATATCCAAGTCTTTTATTTTCCTTATGTCATCACCAATTTCGTCAATTGTTCCTGTCAAAGTAGGTCTATCAGTATTGCTATCCGGATTAAAAGTATTGTCTTTAAGGTATGGATAAGCTAGGAGAATGATTTTATAATTAGTGGGATTTTTATTAGATTTGGTTGCTTCATTTCTGAAATTGTTTATAACACTTTGAACATAACCAAACGGTGCTATACCTCCAATAATACCAAGCCAACCATTTAAATCATTTTCAACAATTCTTCTTAACGTATTGGGACTAAAACCTCCGAGGTAGACAGGAATATGTGGATTTTGTAGTGGTTTTGGTCCAATTTTTGATTTCGGTATGTTGTAATACTGCCCTTTAAATTCGACACTCTCATCAATCCATATCTTTTTTAACGCTTTGACATATTCATCTGCTCTTTTTCCCTTATTATTAAATGGAGTGTTAGAAGCTTGGAATTCGTCTTTGGACCAACCGATACCAAGTCCAGCAATGGTTCTTCCTTCAGAAAACACATCTAGTGAAGCAAGTCTTCTTGCTAAAATTACCGGATTATGAAATAATATGTCTATCACTGATGTCCCTAGGGAAATTTTATTGGTATGTGCAGCTACAAATGAGAGTGTTTCCAAAGGATCAAACATTATCTGAAATTCTTGAGGAAGACTTCCATCTGGAGTCGCTGGATATGGGGTCTGCGGATTAATCGGCCAAAGGAGTCTTTCAAATGTCCATATTGAATCAAAACCTTCACTTTCTGCCAATTGTGCCATTTGTAGTACATTTTCTTTTGTTGCTTGTGGACCAGCTTGTGGTAGGGTGATGCCGACTTTCAAGATGAATAAAATGATTTTTGTGATATTAAAACATTTTAAAGTGAATATGATCAAAACACTTTTCGAATCTAGAATAACAAATTATACAAAAAACATAGATCACATGCACCATAAGCATTTGTGAGATAACTATTTAACATGTTTAATTGATAATGTTCGATTTGATTTTGATTTTCTGGCCTGACTGCGTAATTGGTTTCTAATTGTATGTATTTTACTCAGTAAATCCGTGTAGAAGAATATCTTATTTTTGAGCCGTTAACAGTATAAAACCTAATAGGCACACACCAATGTAATTTTCATTATTGTAAAACATAATTAATTCCTCAAACATAGCATATGAGCCCTCTTTTAGTGGTGAAAATGCGCCGGAAACCATCTGACCCATTACGATAAATATGCCTTATTTTGTTTAAGATTCCAAAACCGAATAACTTTGGATACATTAGTTATTGGTCGAACTTGTGTTTTCGAGAGTATTAGAACAAGCATTCTACAACTTGAATTAGTTTAAAAAAATCATGCAATCCAAAACATTAGCAAATGCTATCAGTGCAAACTAATGATATAAAAGAATTGTAAGATATATGAAAACTCGATGTGAACATATTGTTGTCAATACGGGTCTGTCCAATGAATATTAATTTTTAAAAATAATGTGATTATCAATTTAATATAAATAATAATGTATAATTAATACTTCCCATAAATAGAACAATGGGTAGTAAAAAATCTCCTCAAAGTAAAGAAAAAGATAACCAAGAGGAACTCAAACTAGATGATGCATTAATCATTAT
>JBKJYK010000055.1:0-5559 GCA_046715515.1 Candidatus Nitrosocosmicus sp. | reverse complement strand
ATATATTACCTATAAGAACAGCATTATAATGGTCTGGTTAAGACGTACAACTCACTATCTGTTCATTGTTGTTGTTGCAGTAAACAGTACCTTACTCACAATCAATGCAGGAGATTACATTTTCTATACTGATTGGGCGTGGACATCATTTGTCGTATTTTCTATTTCCCAATCAACAATGCTTGTAGTAGGAGCTATATACTATATGTTGTTTACAGGTGTTCCTGGTACAGCGACGTATTATGCAACTATAATGACTATCTATACCTGGATTGCCAAGGGCGCATGGTTCGCTTTAGGTTATCCATATGACTTTGTTGCAGTACCGGTATGGATACCATCGGCTATGTTGTTGGATTTAGCTTACTGGGCAACAAGACGGAACAAACATGCAGCAATACTTATCGGTGGAGTATTACTTGGAATGTCATTGCCGTTATTTAACATGATTAACTTGCTGTTAGTTGCGGATCCTTTGGAAATGGCATTCAAATACCCACGACCCACTCTACCTCCATACATGACTCCAATAGAACCCCAAGTCGGTAAGTTCTATAACAGTCCTGTGGCCTTGGGAGCAGGTGCTGGAGCAGTGCTCTGTGTTCCTATCGCTGCATTGGGTGCGAAACTCAATACATGGACTTATAGGTGGATGGCTGCTTGGAGTAAGTGGGATTAATCCCTCCTTTTTTTTAAAATTCTACAATTGAAATAAAGTTATTTATATTTTCAGACTTAACTTGCCGATCTTTTAATAAAAATTTATTATATTTTTTATAGTGTAATGGGTGAATAGTATTTACTTGATGGTGAGATAATGAAAAATTATTTTATAAATAATGGTATATGGTATAAGATTTATCTTTAAATTATTTTACTAATCCATAATTTGTTTTTAACCTTTCTAAAAGACTATCAATATTTGCTATTGTATTTCCTTCTTTATCGTTTACTATTTGATACGCGGGAGGGGACGAAAAGTAGTTTTCTATTCTGTTCTCCAATCGCTCACCGTAGGTAATAAATTTGTCATTTTGGTAAAATACTCCTATTGGTATTCTTTTTTCCCATTCTCTGGATTTTTCTAAAGCTATTGTCATTTTATCTTCTGTTTCAATTTCATTGTTAACAATACCGTTATAGTTCTCTTCTTCTAATTTGTATATTTTTGGTATTTTTATTGATGGATCTTCTTTGTCTGTCTCATAACTTTGATACCATTCTTTTGTATTAATGTCGTTATAGGTTGGACACGGTTGCAGAACGTCTATAAAAGAAAGGCCCTTATGGAGTATACCCTTTTTTATGATATCCTTCAAATGTTTTACGTCATAAGAATAGCCTCTAGCAATAAATGTAAATCCACAAATAATGGCTAATGAAATGGGATTGATACTATCGTTCATATTTGGTTGAGACAATGATTTTGTCTTCATACCTAACTTTAGTGTAGGTGCAGCCTGTCCATTTGTCAAGCCGTAGACTCCATTGTTATGAATAATATATGTGATGTCTACATTTCTTCTTCCAGAGTTAACAAAATGTCCAGACCCGATGCCTAAACCATCCCCATCTCCACCAACTGCAATTATTTTTAAATTGGGGTTTGATAATTTCGCCCCTTGTGCGAATGGAAGTACTCTACCATGAAGAGTGTGTATTCCATAGGTATGGATAAAATGTGGAGTTTTACCTGAGCATCCTATACCTGAAAACATTGCAACATTGTGTGGGGGAATTTTCAGTTCTGATAATGACATTTGAATTGAGTTTAAAATACCAAAATCTCCACATCCAGCACACCAATCATTGTGTACTTCTGTTTTATAATCGGAAAGTTTATACTCCATTCTCCAAAATCACTCTTTTTCCTAAATTATTATTAATGATGTTTAAGATTGACTCATGTAGCTCTGATAATGAAATGGGTCTACCATTATATTTTAATATGTTATAGTCTGTATTTATTGTTGTATTTTGCTTCAATAAAATATCTAGCTGTGCTAAATAATTCATCTCTATGCTTATTAACGTTGTCTTGCTATTTGAATCCTGTTTAAAGTCATTTCCTGTCTTTTCACCAATCAGTTTATTGATTGTATCTTCTAATAATTTGGAGGGAAATGGGTGCAATAATTTAACTTGGATAAAAAAGAATTTTATATTTTCAAATTCTGGAGATATCCTTTCTAAGGTATCCAAAATTACGCCTTTAGTAGATCCCCAGCTTAAAATTATAATTTTATGCTCAATATTTTCTTTCAAAATGTCCTCAAATTCAACCGTTATTTGATCTTGGGATGGTGTCTGTTCAATAATTAATTGCAGTTTTGACATTCTTTTCTCTACCATTTTTTTTCTAATTTCTGGATCTTCTGTTATATGTCCTTGCTCATCGTGCTCATCACCTGTATTCCAAAATATTCCATTTTCGGTTCCTAGGGAAACTCTTTTGGATATTGGACCTTCATCAAGATTGAAACGCTTAAAGTGTTCTATGCTATTACCATCATTTGAATTGAGATTGGAATTTTTATCAATTAATTTTCCTCTTTCAATTTTTATTTTTTTGTAATCAAACATTTTACAGGTCATTATACTGTTTGCAATGAATTTATCTATCATGTGAATAACCGGTAGTTGGTACTTTTCGGCATAATTGAATACTTTAATGGTGTCATAGAAACTTTCCTCAATGTCTCCTGAAGCATATACAATTCTTGGAAACTCGCCATGTCCTGCATTTATTGCGAATAATAAGTCTCCTTGTTCTTGCCTTGTAGGTAATCCAGTAGATGGTCCTGCTCTTTGATATAGTGATACAATTAGAGGTACTTCGTTAATCCCTGCCCATCCTAAAGCTTCTGCCATTAATGAAAATCCCGGGCCTGAAGTAGTTGTACAACTGCGAACCCCAGTTAAGGATGCTCCTATGGCCATAGCAATTGCAGATATTTCGTCTTCTGTTTGAATTACAACCACCGAACCATTGCCATTGTCTGTTTGTTTTATTATTTGATTAGATTCCAAATACTCGCTGTCATCTGTAGCAGGTGTGATTGGATAATATGTTTGAAACCTACAACCTGCTACTATTTTTCCAAGAGGTGATGTTTGGCTTCCTTGTGCAATAATAGTGTCATTGTCGTTATTGTTTGTTTTTTCATATGCTAGTTTTTTGGAGAATCTTTCAGAGATGTCTGCATATTTGGACTTGATGTAATTATACGAGTAATTTGCTGCATTTACATTAATTTCTGCTATTTTTGGTTTATTTGAAAAAATTGATCGAATTCCATTTTCCATTTTCTTTGTGTCAAAATCCAATATTGCTA
Organism: Candidatus Nitrosocosmicus sp.; assembly: GCA_046715515.1. Taxonomy (GTDB): domain Archaea; phylum Thermoproteota; class Nitrososphaeria; order Nitrososphaerales; family Nitrososphaeraceae; genus Nitrosocosmicus. The sequence continues at coordinate 2,224 of JBKJYK010000055.1, read as the reverse complement.
ATGAAGCAGCCAAAGACATTACATTGGTTATCCTTGCTAGTTTGCTTAACGAATGGTCATTAATTTTTTCAGAAAAATCTTTAATTAGTTCAAAATAAGGCAATTCTATTAAAACAACATTTCTTTCTCTCAAATTCTCTAATATTCCTACAAAGTCAAAAGATCTGTTATTATCGCTCAATATTTTGTTTATTTTTTTTTTAGATGAGAAATCTAAAGTATGGATATCCTCAATTTTTTTTCCTTTAATCTCTGGATCAAATATCAATACCCCTTTGTTTGCCAAATAGGGGGAGTGCCTTACCACAGTTTCAGCATCAAATGTAACCAAAATGTCTATTTCATCTACATGTGACCTTATTGGGCTGTTTGAAACTCTTACAGAAAAATAACTGTGCTCTCCTTTTATGTTTGAATAATATTCTCTTTTACCAAACACATGTAAACCGGCCATTGTAATAGACTTTAAAAAGATGTGCGATGCAGAATCAACCCCACTTCCTTGAGGGCCACCAATTACCCAAGAAACGGATTCTCTAGAATTTTCCATTATTTGTATTTAATATGTGTGCATTTGTTATTATTATAGTTTAGAATATATTTATTTCATTTTATCCGCCAGTTGCTGCGTCATGAAGACAGCATTCGCATTTATCTCTAATTCCACAATAAGGACAAACACACATACAGGCCTCAATAATGTTTCCGCAAAAATCACAAAGAACATTCCCTTGTTCATTCTCATACTTGGAATTGGCGTCCTGGCTCAAAGTCTAACTCTGTCTATATATTGTTATTATAATACTTATACTTTGCACAAATAAATTGGTATATATTTTGGCGGGTATTAAGAGAGTTAATACTAAATTAATTATTGATTTGTTTTCAATTCAAAAATATATTGAATGTTAATTTTATTATAGTAAACTTTTTATCTATGTTTTTAGTTGAAAGCCTAGATGAATATGAAAAGCGGCAACAAATCCGCTATGGTGTTTTTCGTTGTAACCGTAGTTGCTGGATCTGCATCAGTTTTAGGTATGATGATGACATTGATACCGGATGCTGAAGGTCATGGTGTACAAGCCCAACTTCAAAGTAGGTTCGTTAGGATTAACAATGAAGCATTTTCAGCACAGTCTGTTAATACTGGCGATACCATAGTCGTTACGGGGGAACTTCAAAGTTTGGTTAATAGGGACATGAGGGGTTGGATTTCAATTTTCAGTGAGTCTACAAATGCGGGTAATAGATGGGAGTTTATTAGTAGGGACCCTCCAGGTAACATAATTAATGTTGGGCCACAGGAAACAATTCCATATAGATTGGAAGCTAAAGCTTTGGAGCCTGGTATATACCATGTACATACTCAGCTAAATCTTGCAGGAGTTGGCCCCGGATTAGGTCCAGGACAAACAGTTCAGGTGGTAGGAGACGCCATACTGAAACCAATTCCATGGAATAACATTATTTACCAAAGCATAATAATTGCTGCAGGACTTGGTGTTACTTTTGCTACAAGACCATGGCAGGTAATCTAAAACCTTTTTCTTTTTTTTAAATATCATTTCTTAAACCTCGATGTGATATTTGTAATGTCTATTATTTTCTTTAATTTGTACTGATTGCCTATCAATAAGTCTTGCTAATTGAATAAACCTATAATACATGAATAATTGTAAAAAATTATTTATTATTGGATCAAGATGGATATTACTTATTATTGCTTAAGCTGTAACTTTATGTTTTCTGGATGCTCTTATAAGTCGTATAATGCTTATTATTTTGTTAAAGACATTCTTTGATTCCATTTATATAATAATATTTTATCTTTACATTTTTAAGTCTTTTGTATGGCATATGATGTTTAACTTACAACATGAGATGTTTTTGTTATGTTGAGAAATCTTTTTTTATCAATTATTTCAAAAACTGTTGTGCAAGAAATTGTGAGTCAGATAATGACACGACATGTAGTTACTATCAATTCTAATAAATCTGCTTTAGACGCTGCTTTACTCATGAAAGAAAAAAGAATTAGTTCTCTCATAGTTCAAGATGATGATAACGAATCATTGGGAATAATAACTGAGAGAGATTTTGTAAAAAGGGTATGTGCCCAGGATAAAAAATCTTCTGAAGTTCTTATATCTGAATTGATGTCTAAAATCCAAACTTTTGCAGAACCTGATACTCCTGTAGATGTAGCTGTGCAAAGAATGAT
>JBKJYK010000054.1:0-6267 GCA_046715515.1 Candidatus Nitrosocosmicus sp. | reverse complement strand
CATTAAACCAATCAATACCTTTTGTTATTTTGGGAGTCGTCATTTTTTTTATCGGACACCTTTTCAATATTATCCTGGGGGTTTTTGAGCCTGGAATACAGGGGGCGAGGTTGATTTATGTTGAGTTCTTCTCAAAATTTTACCATGGTAATGGAAGACCCTTTAAGCCTTTTGGAATAAGACGGATATTCACCTATGATCAGTATAATACGGAAAAATAATGGTGTAGGTGAGAAGGAGGGCATAATTTTTTTTATTTACTAGGATTGAGAATTTCAAAGGTGTTTGGTGTAAACAATTTTTTAGATGAGGACTATCCTTTTTGGATCCGAGCATTTGAATTTCCTAACGATTTCTCTGGTTGGATTGTCATTGCTGGTTTTGATTTGAGTGCAATGATTAACCTCCACTCTCGTTATTGCCTCTTAACTGTCTGGATGGGATGGGTTATTGGAATCTGTTCAAATATTCTGTAAAATGTTAAGAATAGATGCTATGCAATCCTATTCAATGCTTTTTTTTGTAACCTATACTGGTTCTGTTCAACAGTGTGTTATGTGTAATGAAATAAAATACACTACCATAGTCAAATAAGGAATCTTCAACAGTTAACAGGGAATTCCTATGCTTTTTATGAACAGTACCAATATAAACTTCTTTTAATTTTGCGAAAACTAATTATACAATACCTAGTTAATGCATATAACCCGTGTTCGATTTAAAACAATAGTTTGGCCTTTTTGTTTTTTTATACCCGGGGGCAATCATTATAATACATTTGTGGACCTTCAGGTGCGGCTCCCCATTGCTTACATTGGTTAATTGAAAGAATGGTAAAACCTTGGTTAATGAAATGATTCAACATCAGTCTAAAACAATTTTCTTAATCATCCTTATTATTATCTATCTAGTGTTGTCTCAATCATCTGGCACATGGGTGTATATGGGTTATTTTCTGAACTTTGTTAATTACCTAGTTATGTAAGAAACGGTTACAAAATATTTGTTATCCATTACCTTGTCAAAGTTGGCATTGAGTTACTCAGAGTGACTCTTTTATGGAATAAAGTGTTTAGGTAGTTGTGAAATACAGTTTTTACCATTGTGAAGTTGGGTACCAAAGTTTTAGCAGGGAATGGAATGCGGATCGCCATAATAAATTAATTCAGATGATTTAGCTATTATTGACAATAAAAAAATTGAATCCAACTCTCGCCTTCAAAAAAATACATAGATCAGAATTATAAAAACAAATTTAAACGATTTCAGTCAACCCGGTCTAAAATAAAAGGTATTGGTTCAAATAATCTGTATACCGAATATTTGATATAGAACCTAAAAATCTAAAAATAAATAAAATATTAGTCCAATTAATTACACCATTTGAGGAATTAGAAAAACTATTGGAAAATCATGATGAAGCCCAAAAAGCAAAAATCTTAAACCACGCTTTTTTTTCATGCGTGAATTCTTATAAACCTGTTTAATCAATGAATGACATTGTAATCTATATCGTTCAATATATGGCATGGGTAAAATAACGCAATATGTCTAAATCTATGGGTATACCAGTTAAACAAGCCGAATTTACCTTAAAAGAATTAGTTAAAAGTAGTCCTTATTTAAAAACAATATAAATTAAATGGTTTTTCCTTGGGAACTCTATTGATTTGATTGTTGTATTAAATGTAACATGAATATTAGAGGGTATTGGAGAATAAGGGTAGATTTCCTTTATAACAAAATCATACACAATAGAAGCGTCAAATTTTGATCTTTAGATATAACCATTCAAAGATGACCATAACCTTATAGAGTGATTCTCAAGCCAATGTCTGACTGTTTCAAAAAGGCATAACTTGAACTAAAAACTTCGTAATGTGTTATTTTCTAAATATTTAAGCGACATGATGGTGATAAGATCGATACGATAATATCGATGTCAAGGAGCTAAAAATAACCACAAATATTCAAAAGATACACTTGTATTACGATGTATTGGTTATGAAACCAAAAACTACTTGTTTTTAAAAAGTGGAAACCCTATTATCCGTGAGTTTCAATCTTTCTATGTTATAAGTCAACTTGATTATTTCTATTTGGTTTAATTAATAATTATTTGTTTTTTAATTTGATGATTTTTTATTGATGTTGGTATGTTAATAGATTGTCTGATTATTTATTGTCTTTTGTATTGTATTGGTGCTTTCTTTGTATTAGGCTGTCTAAAAAATATGGCGCAATTGATTTGATATTTGTTACTTTTCCATCCCATTTTTGAATTATTTCGGATTTAAAATTATTTTTTCTATTAATGGTTTCCGGTACGGTGATAAAACATGATTTTATTGTAGTATTATTGTAATTATTGTTTTGTATGGAATCTTTTTGATGGCTATTTGTTGTAAAATATTTGGCTGCAAATCTAATAAATTCTGTTGTCATGTCATGATTAACATAGGGATTGAACTCCGTAAATGGGGTGACAAACTCTAATGGATGTTTCTCTTTACCGTCTGGATTATGCCTCATCCTAATTGGCAAACAAATATGGTAACTATATCCATCCCAAATCACAGTAGGGATGCCATGGGTTTCTTTATCTATTTTATTTAATGTTTGATTTAAAATATAATCTAGTTTTCTTTTTGGATATTTGCATAAACTGCATAAAGATAAATCTATATCAATAAAGAGGATGCTTGGGGATAATCTATCAGTATCCTGATCTTCTTTCCCAAAAATAGGATACCCATTAATTTTGCATTCTATAAAATCGGATTCTAAAAAGTGTTGTAATATTTCTTCTTCATTATTTATGTGAACTGGATCCTTTGATCTCAAAGTCGTTATAGCTCTTGGAAATTTGTACTCTTGACTACTAAAATGAGATAATAAGAATTGCACGTTTTTCTTTATACTTTCTTTATGATCTGCTAACACCTTGTGCTCTCAACCCATTAATCGATTGTGGTGGATATATAAAATAATTATTAGTGACTGGGTGTTTTCTACTTGCTTAAATCAGACAGAACTTTTATTTACAAGATTGATAAAAGTTAGAGTAGACCAATATTATGTAAAAATTAACATTATTGATTCACTCCTCATAAAATTTCGAATTATTCCTGTGTCGGGCATTTTTTAAAAGGTTTGCGAGGATGTTATTTCTAAAATTTGGTTTATGATCTAAAAAATTTGAACTTGGACAGACCATGAAACGAAATTGTTAGCAAATCTATTAGGTTGAATTATTGACTATGGACTTCAAAATTCATAAATCAGTAAATGATAAAATATGTTTACAGTGTTTGTAAAGATTACCCATACAAAATAAACTAATATTTTTAGGGGGTTAATTAGTAAATGTGGTTTAATTATGTTTCTTGACATATATAATTTAACTAAAGAACAATACGAATGGCCACATACACCCTTCAACCTCATTTTTATAATCAGTATGGGGATCATGGATGATATTGCACAATACAAACTATCTGTAAATAACGTCTTTTCCTAAAAAATATGTATTTTTTTTACTATATTATATTTATATGGGATTTACAAATTTTTGTATGCTGTAATATTTCGTTTATTATACTTCTGTTCTTGTTCCATCTGGATTATATCTATACACTTTTCCTTCTTCTTCCCCCGCTGTTTTTTTATGTGCACCGTCGCAGAATGGTTGATTGTTGGTCAATCCGCACATACATATCCATTTGCTGACATTTCCCATCTTGACTTCTATTGGACCTTTTCCTTCTCTTTTTACTAACCTTGCCATAGTTTTTTACTATGTCAAAATTATTTATATTTATGTCATAACCGTATTTGTGTTATATGCATTAACCATTACGTATTGTAGTTAGTTGTTTAAGAGTTTGCTGATGGTTTAAGCATTTATTTGTTCTGCAACTACTGCAGAGTGTTTTATCTTAATTTGATAAGGCATGAATAGGTATTTTTTTTTGTGTCGCTTTTTATTGGAAATGTTTTGGATGATAAAGTTCTGTAACACACACACCCACGCCGTTACTGTTTAAAGTTTTTTTAATTGACCTGATTATCATTCCCTGTATTTTCGAAATTATTAACTGCGGTACTATTGTTATTAGCTATTTTAGAAGTGATGGGTTCTTTGCTCCAAATAAATGGATCAATGATATTGATGATATTTACTGTTCCTGCGAACATCATAAATACAATAATGGAAATAAATCCTATTTTGCTAAATTTCATGGCGTTTTCATTTTTATTATTTAAACTAAAAAAACATGCAGTAGAAAAAAAATTACTATTATGACCGCTATGGAGACAAATATTGATCGATTGGGAAATTCAGCTGGTGAAAATGAAGAGATTGTTAATAATATTAGGAATTCTCCGATTATTGTTGCATTTAGAGTAACAAGGCTTTTGGAATCAATATCTAAATCCATTTGATATATTCATCCAAATGAATTTATCGTTAGATAATAATATATATATGTGAAAATATGCAATTACCGTCAAAACCTAAACCGAATAATTTCTAATTAACTGCTCCTTTGTAAACCTGACTGGCAGGATTTTTCCTCTGCGAGCTTTATATGATGGAACTCCTATACCTACTGCTATCATTGTATCTTTGTCCTTTGAATGAGGCGAAAAAAATTCTGTTACTGCATCGTCATAAAATGTAGACCCTGACGCACCTATCCCATGAGCATAAGATGATAAATATATTTTTCCTGCAATGATGCCTGCTTCAATTTGGGCTGATCTGTAACCTCTATTGCCTAATATTTTGAGGGCTTTGTCTAAATTGGCCATCATAAACAAAACCACACTTGCATCAGAGAACAGTGATTGATTTAAACATAGATACCCTGACAAATTCTTTGATACTTTGTCTTTCAGTAGATCAAGCGTATTATAATTACGATCATAGAAATAAGCTCCGGTATCTAATCCTTCGACATTATTGGCAATTAGATAAACATCTATCATTGATTCTGTATCCCTCTTAAAATCCATTGATATACCTCTTGTTGAGTTATGCAGTATACTTGAAAGAATCTGGAATAAAATAGGTGACCTGGCAAATTTGCGGGTTGAACCCCTTCTTAATATTGTTTCTCCAAGTGTTGGAATATCATTATATTTATTATAGTATTTTGATATATCTTGTCTTTTCAATATTATTTCTTTGGTTGGTGCTGAATCTTCTCTATAGGAAAAAAAATTATCTGGTTGGATTAATCCTGAATTAATCCATTCTTTGACTTCGTTCTCATCAGATAGTTTTGAATTCTCATAAGCTTTCCATATTGCCGGATATTGTGTCTCTTCTGTAGATAAGGGTATACTTTTTGGAGTAGGCAGATCCGAGATCTTTTCTTTATTTGCATTTTGCATTTCTGAATCTAAACCATGCATTGATCCGATATCCATGGCTACCATAGCTATTGCTGCTTCTTTATCATTGCCTAAAGCCAAAAGACGATTTACATCGTCATCTATGAATCCCATGATCAATTTTGCATCAATGTTCTTTGATTTGGCTACGGCAAGAAGATTTGCTAGTATTACACCAGAATCCCAAAACCAGTGTCTATATGAACGATCTTGATATTTCCATGCATTTCTCCATGCGTATGTGGTAATTATTATTGTAAGGGGGGATGTTGATATGTGTTGGTTATCTCCTGCTATTGAGGCTAATGGGCATGTATAATCCCCTCCGCGAATGTTTGTAAGGCTAAATTCGGCAGGGTTAAAGTGGTATACTCCAGATTTTATATTGGGTGAAATATCTTTGCAAACTATATACATTTCAATTGGATAGAGCGCTCCCGTAGCTGAGGCGGCGCGCATATACAATTTACCATTATCATATTTTATTTCTCGTGTAATTCCCGCCGAAAAGAATAGTATTTCAGCTATATCCTTTGATGCCAATATTTTGGCTCTTGTATTATCTGTGTCTTTGAAATGAAAATTTGTATTGGTGGTTGTAATGTTGTCAACGATATTGTCCAGATTTTTGGATTGACTGGATTGAGATTGTGTATTGTTAATTGCCAAAACGGCATTTAAAGATGGAGTCATAAAATCTGATGGAAGCTGTATTGTTGGCAATTCTGTATAGATTTTAAAAGGGTTTGGGCGGTTACTCCAATCTAAATAATATCCTGAGTTCATAACACTAATTTCTGAATGCTTGGTTTTTTCATGGTAATCTAAAGCATAGGATATATCTTTGTTCACATTTGTGTATTGTGT
>JBKJYK010000053.1:0-5207 GCA_046715515.1 Candidatus Nitrosocosmicus sp. | reverse complement strand
CTTATAAATAAGCCATGCCCCTGTATTGTAATACTGCAATATAAACGCGGCCACAGCTGTTACTAACGAGTTCCAATATAAGAGAACAAAATAATTTGGTTATGTTGATGCGCGTTTTTGAACCACTTTTTTTGAATATTGTACTAATCTTGATGTTAACTCTTTTTTGCTCCATAATCTTCATAAACCAAAGACCATATCCTAAAAGACTCCATATGTTTTTGAGTTTGGATGATTCCGTAATTTTAACAATTTATAGAAAATACTGAGCAAAAAAATATGGAGAATAAAATAAAATATTCCTCTCTCACAATCTAATTATTAAAGATGTCTTTTATAATATTTAACAAAGGTATAGCCATTTGGAAATTGTCTATGTTATAATGCCCATATTGCTTCTATCTGTCTCTCTTTCCCTTTTAATCTGGGCAGCATTTGTGTTGCAATTATTGAGATCCTTTGCCAAGTCCCCTAAACTTGAATCTGTTCCTACTGCCAAAGAAACTCCAAAAGTTAACATAATTCTACCTGTTCGGGAGGATGAAGAGCATATTGGCAAATGCCTGGATGGGTTGATAAAACAAACTTACCCTGAATATAGTATCGTTGTTATTTGTGATTCTGATAGCGATAAGCATGACAAAACCATGGAGATAGTTTCCAAATATAATGCACAATACCCTGAAAAAATAAATATGATCATGGCAGACCCAAAACCTGATGGGTGGGTTGGAAAGAATTGGGCTTGCTATAGCGGATACCTAAAATCTGATGGTGATATCCTGTTATTCACAGATTCAGATACATTGCATTCGGAAGATATTATTGCCTTGACTGTTGGATACTTTCTTAAAAACAAATTAGATGTTCTGACAGTAAGGCCTCGCCTTTTATGTGAGGACGTTTGGAGTAGAATCATTTATCCGATTCTTTGGACTTATCATCATGTAAAGTATTCAGCAATTTTGGTAAATAATCCAAATAAAAGAACGGGCTCGATTTTTGGATGCTTTTTTATTATACGTAGAGAGTCATATAAAAAGTTGGGAACACACAAGGCAATTAAAGGTGAGATTTTGGAGGATATAGTACTGGGCGAAAAAATCAAGAAAGAAAAACTTGCACTACAAATGATTCATGGTGGATGCCATCTTCAACAAGCATTATCGGGAAGTTTCAAAACAGCATGGCAAAGATTGTCCCGAAGCAACAACATGTTTCCAATTCAGGTGGAAAACAAAAGATATAGCCCTCTCATTTCGTCCATTTCGGTATTTCTTAGTTTATTGTTTCCATTTGTATTGTTGCCTGTTTTGATATACATAAGTCAAATTAAAAACCTATCAAATATTGCCGCTAATAGCTTGTCAATACTGTTTGTAATTGATGCAACCGTCATAATTTTGGTTACAGCAATATATGTCATACAATCAAAATTTGGGATTTTCCAAAATCCCCTTTATGCATTAGTTTCTCCAATTGGCGCTATCATTATTGCTGTGGGTCTTATGTATGCATTTTCAATCGAAAAAGAAAAGATAAAATGGAGAGGACGAGAATATATGGTTAATCGAAAGAATTTCAGAATAGATGCAGGCTAACTCCATTATTGCTTTTTTATTCTTCTGAATAATTTACTCCCAAAAGACATCGGTGAATAATAAGAAATTTGGGGTGGCCTGAGATTTTATCTTTAATTTTCAAGGTACTTTTAAAATAAGGTTCATGGTGGCTGTAAAAGCCATTAGTGATCCTTGATAGTTGCCGCAAACCTGTGATACCTTAATACCTGAAAAGGAACGGGCTCTGAGTAGCCAATATCAGGTCAAATGACCTATGAAGTTAATATGGAAATAAATTGCTGTTACTATTGCTACAATGTTTGTGATATTGTTAGTTATTTTGTTTTGTTGGTTGTTTTCAGTTTGAGAAACATGTTTTTATATTGGTAGACTAAAAGAAAATAGTGCGCCTTTGCCATCATTGTTGTTTTCAGCCCATATTCGTCCACCATGGGCCTCAATTATGTTCTTTGATATGAACAATCCAAGCCCAGTGCCCTGAAAGGACTTTGTTGTGAATTTTGTGAATAATTTTGGCATTATTTCTTTGTCTATGCCGATACCGTTGTCTTTAATGCTGATTACAACTGCGTCCTTTTTATTTTCGCCATTAATTTCTTTTCTTTTATTGATGGTGATTGATATGTCTCCTTTTTTGTCTATAAACTTGATAGAATTACTAATTAAATTGGTGATTACTTGACTTATTCTGTTCTTGTCTGCCTCTATAACAATATCTTTATAAAAATTATTATACTCAAATGTTATGTGTTTGCTATTATCAATAAAGTTTTTATAATTTTTAACATTATCTAAAACAAGATTGTTCAAGTTGGATTTCTCTTTATATAATTTTAAGGATTTGCTTTCTATTTTTGTTACATCCAAGATGGATTCTGTTAATTTTTGTAATCTCTTTGCATTCCTGTTAATGGTTTCTAATAGTTCCTTTTCTTCTCTGTCTACGCCTTTTCGGTTCAAAAGATGGTTAGATAACCCAAGTATTGGTTGAATTGGGTTTCTAAGTTCGTGTGCTGCTATATTTATGAATTCTTGTTGAATTTTGTCATGGTGTTTAAGTTTTTCCAACAATTCTGTCTGTTTCCGTAAAGTTTCAAAAACTGAAATATATGATAATACTGTTGGTGGACTGTTGGAGTAAGATGCTAACCCAATTGCGTCTATTGACGGTTGTTGTTTTGTATCGTCTTTCAGTTCGACTGTTAAAGAATATCTTTTATCGACCACTAAAACAGATACTCTTTGCAAGGGCTCTGTAAATACAATATCAAACGAAAAAAAATCTATGTTGCTTTTTATGTCTCCTTCTATTTCGTTATCTTTGGGTGTGAGGACATAAGTTTTGATCCATGGTCTAATCTCTTGTACTTTTTTTATTACCTTAAAAAAGCCTGCACCCTTTTGCCGGTGAAATTCATTTGCAGTGGAAAATATGACAATTATTTCTTCATTTGCGGATTCTAAAAGACTAAATGAGAGGTTTTGTATTTCCTCTTTGTCTTTTATGGTTTCTATAACCTCTGGCTCTATGCCCTGTTCTATCTCTATTATCCTTTGCTCAGCCGGTGTTGCTTTTTCCCACATCAATTCAAAAATGTTTTGTTGTTGTTCTACAAATGCCTTGAAATTGCTTAGTATGCATTGTGGGGAGCAGCAGTCGGGCACAGAAGGAAAACCAGATTTTTTTTGCTCTTTTTCAGTTTTGATATCATTGTTATTTTTGTTAGGTGCACTTAGGTCACCCATCACATGGCTTTGAAATATCTTTTCATCTGAAATAGAAAAATTTCCCACTACATTATCAAGGTGGCGGATAATGTGCTTATTATCCCCATTAGATTTGACCAATCTCAGCAATTCTCTGATGTAAAATACATTTTCTTCAGTGATTTCAAAAATTGTCCTTGTTCTAATATCTTTTTTTAGTAGATCAAGCAATTCTGGAAACAACATTTTATCTGTAACAAGTAATTTTGGTTGTAATTTGTCAATACATGAATCCATTTTCTCCTCCGTATTTCTCCAACGTTCTATTGCCCTTGCAATTACGTTATCTATTCCATATACAACCTGCGTTTTCTCGTAGTTTGTGGTGTTGGTTAAATTTGGAGTATTGGTCAGAGGATTACCCAATTATCCCATATAGTATGTTTGTAATATATAAGGAAATTAAGTTCAAAATACTTTTGAGATAATAAACAAAACAAAACAAAACAAATAAAATTAATTGCGTTACAGATTCAAAAAAGGAAATAGTTGTCAATATTGGATAATGTGTGTGTGTTTAGAAACAAAGAACATATGGCAATCCTGCCATCATATCAATAAAAAATATAACATTATATTCTTTGTTGCCAATTGTATTGTGATATGGTCAATTGACGGCATTAAATAATGATGACAATAAATCCTGTATTCACGCAAATAATCTTGATGAGGGTATCCCGCCAAGAACACAAGGTTGCGAAGAATGTGAAAAAGAGGGAACGCACTGGGTTGCATTACGGCTTTGTTTAGAGTGCGGTCATGTCGGATGCTGTGATTCATCTGTTGGGTTGCATGGAACCAGACATTATAGGGAAACAGGGCATCCGGTAATAATGGCATTACCCGATAAATCATGGAAATGGTGTTACGCGGACAAATCATACATTTGACATATCGAACCCCTGGGCAAATGGCAAAACAAAGAGATAGAAGTTTTCACCGATCAAACCTTTGAGATAAACATGTGCTTTTGGGGAAAGCTCCCGTTTTATTTTGTGATTTTGCCCTTAGGCGTTCTGAATCATAAACTTTAGCTTTTGCAATGGTTTTTCAACATGCCTTTCAATTTAGGATAGTATGCTGAAGGGTTTTTTCTTTAGTTTGTTTGCGGCTATCCCTGCGACAAATGATGAAACCAAGGAAATTGGAATAAAAACAGGCAAAATTACGGGAAATAAAATTTGAAATAGGAATTCTTCTGTTCTTGTTTCGCCTGATGGTTTAAAATACCCGCCAAATACATCTACACTCCACGGAAAGAAAAGCGTAATAAAAAATGAGGAGATCAACATAGACGCAAACAAATATCTTTTCTCTGAGATGAAAGGGACACCCGTATTGCGGTTTTTTTGCTCTTTATATTTCCTGAGTAAAAACAGATCAGCAACTATTGCAGGAAGTATGTTTAAAATATAAAAAGGGAACAGTCCTGCAAAATATGAGTTTGATAAAATTGTGGCAATTGCCTGTATGGTAATAATTACTGCTGTTATACAAGAAAAAAAATATGGTATTTTCAAAGATGAAGATATTGGGAATAGGGAAAGCGTCATAGCAAACGGAATAAGAATAGCAGCAGCAAACATTGCAGTAATTGGCTCTGGATTAAAGTTAAAATATTGACCGTTTGAGAATGGGAGTGTAAACATTAGAATCAAATCCACTGCAACCATTAAAAACACTCCAAACGATATTAAAAGAAAAGATCTAACCATATGGGAATAAGAATTGTCCTTATAGTGCTTAAGAATCCCGGTTAGCCCTCCTAAAGCTGCTGTAAGCATTCCTGTTGCAAGCACGGCATGAGGTGGACTTAGCAGTCCATCAAATCCAAAGTTATTGTGCCACCAAAAATCA
>JBKJYK010000052.1:0-11457 GCA_046715515.1 Candidatus Nitrosocosmicus sp. | reverse complement strand
ATTGCAGTTAGGGGGGAATGCTATTAACCTCTCTTTCAATGATTTGCAAATGTCACGAGGCGAATCTAAAGAGGATACTGCAAGAACACTTTCGTTATATCTCGATTGTATTGTAGCAAGGGTATATGCTCACGGTGACCTGGAAAAACTGTCCTTATGTTCAAAAATACCTGTTATAAATGGTTTATCTGATTTGTTTCATCCTTGTCAGATATTGTCTGATTTGATGACAATTTATGAATATAAAAAAGAACTACACGGCATTACTTTGGCATTTGTAGGTGATGGTAATAATGTGTGCAATGATTTATTGTTGGGGTGTTCAAAGTTGGGAATTAATATAAAAGTATCCACCCCGCCAGGTTTTGAACCCTTGAAATGGGTCGTTAACATTGCAATAAACGAGAGCAAAAAAAACGATAGCTATGTTTTAATAACTAACGATCCTGTTGAAGCTGTTAAAGACGCAGATATAGTAACTACGGATACTTTTATATCAATTGGAAAAGAAGATGAAAAAGAGAAAAGAGATACCATTTTTTTACCGTTATATCAAGTCAATGAGAAATTAGTCAAACATGCAAAAAAAGATTTCATTTTCATGCATTGCCTGCCCGCTAAAAGAGGCAAAGAGGTAACAGCTGAAATAATTGATGGTCCTAATTCTGTTGTTTGGACCGAAGCAGAAAATAGATTACATGTACAAAAAGCATTATTAATTAAATTACTTAATCCTGAGTTTGACTATAAAATTTATTAATAATTATATACTTTAAAATACCTTTTTTATTAAGTTTTTCTATGACCAAGTTTTTGGTGGATATCGTCGATAATCTTCCTCAGGGTTATTTGAAAAACATTACGGCGGGTGGGAAAGAAATTTTAGTTGTAAATATTAATGGAAAATATTACGGTATCAATAATATATGCAATCACGCTGGAGCTAAATTACATGAGGGATCCATTCTTAATCACAAAGAATTGGTCTGTCCTTGGCATGCTGCAAAGTGGAATATTGAAAATGGTGAACTTGTTTGGTTTACTCAAAAATTAAAGAAACAAGAGACTTATCAAATTGTTATTGAAAACAACAGTGTGTATGTGGAAATCTAATTTGTTAATTTTCACTAATGATTAAACTATTGTCTGTATCCTTCAAAATTAAAATTAATTTTTATGTGGATAAAAAAAAGCAGTATTATTGAAGATAGATGATTTTATTGCAACTCTTCCCTCATCTGTAATATCAGGTGATGATATTATGATTCCTGATGATTTTTTTAGAAAAATGTTCTCTTTTTGCGAATTAAATCAGAATGATGTATTCTATCATTTAGGCGTAGGTAAGAATTTTTCTTCACTTTTGATTGCAACCAGAGAATATGGTGTTAAGAAGTCTGTCGGTATAGAAATTGATCCGAATATAATTAACATGATAAAACCTAAAATAAGTTTATCCGGTGAACAGATAGATGTAATAAATGAGGATGTAGTTAAATCGTCACTGTCTGAGGCCACAGTTATATTTTCGTGGTTTACTGATGAAAAAATCAATGAAAAATTACTTGATAAATTCAAATACGATGTCAAAGATGGTACAAGAATAATATCTATTTGGTCTCCTCCTGATATGTTTATCCCAGATAAAGTTGATTTTCCAATTATTTTGTGTAAAAAGCCTTTTACTTTTGGAGTTGATGTCAAAGACCAATTACAAAAACTTTATGGTACCGATTGTATTGATTTCACGGCATCATGGCTTTTATCTGAAAAATATATTCAATCCTTTGGGATTGTTGAAAGCCAGTATGTTCGGTTCCTTAATATTTTACAAAGTGTTATAATCTGGTTTAACGCTAGGAACCTGGACTTGGTTTGTGAAGACGAAATTCCTCCACCAATTAAAAGCTATGTTGGAATTCTTAAATATTTCTTTAATATTGATTTATCTGACCTTCTAGTTGATTAGCGAAAAAAGTCTTTTTCTAATTTTCAATATTCTAAATATAGAGAAATTTTGTTGTATTTTTTAAGTTATCTAAAAAGTTTTGTAATATTTTGTAAAAAATATTGTAACAAAAAAAATTATTTAAAATTTATTACCTATATCTTTAATAACAATCTACCCCAAAGATTATAACCATTGGTATCATGAAGCAAATTTAGAAGATGGAATTGACAATTAATCAGGGGCGTAAGAATTTATCGGTTCCTCTATTAGTTGAATCAGCTATTTTAAATCATGAGGGTGAACTGTCTTTTACAGGTTCCTTATCTGTAAAAACTGGAAAATTTACCGGTCGATCTCCTGAAGATAAATATATTGTAAAAGATGAGGTAACTATGGATTCTGTTGATTGGGGAAAGGTCAATCATCCAATATCCGAAGAGAACTTTGACAAAATATTTAATAAAATGATGAAGTTTATTGAGGAAAATAACCTGAAAGATAAATTGTATGTTTTTGATGGATTCGTCGGGGCCGATTCATTTTCTCGTTTAGCTGTCAGGGTTATAACTGATAAAGCTTGGCATAGCCTATTTGCAAATCAAATTTTTATAAAACCATCACACGATGAGCTATCGAATTTCGTTCCTGAAATTACCCTTTTATCTATAAATGATTTTACCGCCTTACCTGAAGTCGATGGAACAAAATCTGAGACATTTATAATAATGAATCTTAAAAAGAAGATAGTTCTGATGGGTTCAACCTCTTATGCTGGAGAAATAAAAAAGTCCATGTTCTCCATAATGAATTTTATTTTGCCAATCAAAGGGATTTTTCCTATGCATTGTTCTGCAAATTTGGGAGACGATGGTAATTCTACCTTATTTTTTGGTCTTTCTGGTACTGGAAAAACAACTCTTTCAGCAGATGAAAACCGTAGATTAGTTGGTGATGATGAACACGGATGGTCGGATAGCGGTGTCTTTAATTTTGAGGGTGGATGTTATGCTAAATGTATTAACCTAAATAAAAATAAAGAACCGCAAATTTGGAATGCAATTAAATTTGGATCTGTGATGGAAAATGTGGTAATTGATCCTATTTCCCGTGAACCTGATTTTTCTGATGGCAGCCTAACTGAAAACACTAGAGTAGTTTATCCTCTGGGTTTTATACCTCGTTCAGTAATACCCAGTATGTGTGGTCATCCTTCTGTTATTATTTTTTTGACGGCTGATGCCTTTGGTGTCCTGCCACCAATATCAAAGTTATCAAAAGAAGGGGCTATGTATCATTTTATGTCCGGTTATACTAGTAAACTGGCAGGAACTGAAAGAGGCATAACCGAGCCAAAGGAGACCTTTTCACAATGTTTTGGTGCCCCTTTTATGCCTCGCAGGGCAACAGAATATGCAAAACTATTGGGTGATAAAATCACTAAATATAACTCTAAAGTATATCTTATTAATACTGGGTGGTCTGGAGGTCCATATGGAATTGGGAAACGAATAGATCTAAAATTCACCCGTTTGATGGTTTCTTCTGCTATAAATGGGGGTTTAAATGATGTTGATTATCATCATCATGAAATTTTTAACCTTGATTATCCAACTACCTGTCCCAATGTTCCCTCAGAAATTTTAAACCCTAAGAACACTTGGCATGATAAAGAAAAATATGATTTCTCAGCAAGAAAATTATCAAATCTATTTGTAACAAATTTTAAAAAGTTTAAATCTGTTCCTGATGAAATACTTAATGCAGGACCCTATGCATAACCTTCAAAATTTGCCCATCTCATATTTTTTATAAATTGGTTAATGCAAAAATACGATGGGTTTGTTATTTTATGATTGATGTTATTTTCAAGTAGCCCGGAGCAGATTCGAACTGCTGTCTCCAGGTGTCTTCTCTAATTTAAGATTCAGAGCCTGAAATCCTTAGCCCTACTTGGAGTTTGACCGCTAGATTCGGCACCAATATTATAGTTTTTATTGGTTCCACCGGGCTTCACGAGCTACCATTATCATAAAACCTTTCCAATATTTTATTTTATCTTTTCCTATCAATCATAATATACATGTCATTGAGATATGTTCTTTATTTTTTTGTATTTACTTCTCGTATAACAGTGCCATAGTCTAAATCAACTTTTTTTCTCATATATGGTATGAGCTTATAATGGATAGAATACATGTTTTTCTCACGAATCAGGATTCCTTTAACTAATAGTGATACAAATCCACCAGCTACCTTTGATGGCAAAATGTTTCTCTCCTTACAAACTGTATCCCTTTGTATATGGTATTCTTTCAATGCAAAATAGTTTCTATTGACATCAAGCACTAATGGCCAAATAACATATTCCCATACTAATCGACGATTTTCTGTTGAAGATGCATGTTTTCCTTTTTTTCTTTCTTTGGATTTGGAATTTTCTAATGACATGTTTTTTTTATTTGGTTCACTATCTTTTTGTTTATTATCATAGTCACATTTAAACAACGGGTTTTATAATCTTACATCTGATGTCTATTTCAAATTCTGTTTCTGATGAGACCAGCCTTATTTCCGTATCCCTTGATATGCTTTCAAAAAAATGGGATATAGATCCGATTGTGAGGGATTTACATTTAGGAAAAAGGATTGATTTGCAAGATTATCAGATTAAGGTAAATCAAGTCACTTTTCATATTCCATATGTAATAAATTCTTCTCTTTTTCTTTTATGGGATTGTTTATGGCCCGATTGTCACAATTGTTGTGATCGACAAGGCCGTTTACCTTTAACTGTTGATGATCTTGCAATAATTTCAAAAGCATTGGGTTATAAAAATAAATCCGATTTCATAACGAATGAAACATACGTTGCATCATGGGATAACAATTCTACAATCAATTCTGATAATTCCAAACTCATATCTACGTTAACGATGATCAATTTAAAAAGAAAGACTGACGAAAATGAGGATGATGATGGAAAACCTCTTTCTTGCCGATTTTTAGACGAACTTGGTTCTTGTAGTCTTCATCCAGATAAACCCGGAGTTTGTTGGTTGTATCCATTTTTCTCTTGGAGCCAATACGAAAATAACCGCATGTCTGTTCATGCTTCTTTTCAACTTACTGGCGACTGCCCTGGTTTTTATATGGGTAAAAATATAGATGATAAAATGATGACTATTCTAAATGACTATTCTATAAAGATCCATGACTATACTATGAATGTTAATACCACAGTCAGGGAAGGATTTGGACGAATTGATTTAAATTAAACGGTTATTTAATTGGTAAAATAATTTGTGGTTAAAACAAAAAAATAATTTGGTTAGCTTCTTACCTTATCAAATCTGTTACTTACATCATCCCAGTTAACCAGATTCCACCATGCATTAACATAGTCTGGTCTCTTGTTTTGATACTTCAGGTAGTATGCATGCTCCCACACGTCACACCCTAAAAGGGGTACTAATCCTTCTGTTCTAGGGCTTGTTTGGTTTGGCATTGATTTATATTCTACATTTCTACTGGATGAATTATATACCAACCATCCCCAACCACTGCCTTGAATGGCTATTGTTGCGGCAGAGAATTTTTCCTTAAAATTCGCAAAGCTTTCAAACGATGAATTTATTGCATCTGCAACTGAACCACTTGGTTCTCCACCACCGTTTGGGGACAAATTATTCCAAAATATGCGATGATTATCAAATCCACCTCCATTGAAATTAATTGCTCCTCTCAATTCGGCTGGTGCTTGATCTAGCTTGGATAGTATTTCTGTTATATCTTTATTTTGGATATCTTGTGAACATTTTTCAATAGCTGCATTAAGATTGTTGGTATAGGTTTGATGGTGTTTTGTATGGTGGATTTCCATAGTTTTTGCATCAATATGTGGCTCTAGAGCATCATAACTATATGGTACTGTAGGTAATTCATACTTATTCATTGGAATATTATTAGTTTCAAAACCTTTTATCCTTTTCTTTTTTTGTATATTAACGTTTTATACTTTTACTTTTGATATGGGTGTCCTATAATACATCTTTAAATTATTATCATTTGTATGCGTCTAAGTTATTTATTTGTCGGAAACATATTTATTTATTTAAAGAAAAATAAAAAGTCATAATGGTAATCAATAGCGAGCTCCTTGAACAACGTAAAAAGATTTCCGACCGACGCCCAAGATTTAAACGACAGGAAAGCTGGAGATATAAAAGATTAGCGACCAATTGGAGAAAGCCCGATGGCATTGATAATAAAATGCGCAAACAATTTTCTGGAGTTCCACCATTAGTAAAAATTGGCTACGGTGGTCCAAAACTAGCTCGTGGATTACATCCTTCAGGTTTTGTAGATAATCTGGTTTACAACGTTAACGATTTATCTTTGTTGGATAAAAATAAAGATGCAGCGCGTATGGCACATACTGTAGGAAATAAAAAACGATTGGAGATAATCGAAAGGGCCCAATCATTGGGAATCCAGTTGCTTAATGGAAAAAAAACACAAACAAAAACAACAACATCTTCTGAAAAAACAGACTCTGATAAAAAAGAACAAAAGGTGTAATTTCCATGGTTGTTAATATTCGTAAAAAAAGAGAATTGGTTTCTAGAATCCTTGGAGTTGGTATCAATCGTGTTAGATTTGAACCAGATAAATTGGATGATGTCGCAGATTCAATCACTCGTGAAAACATAAAATCTTTAGTGAAAAATGGTTCTATTTGGACTGCAAAGGTCAAAGGCACTTCTAGGGGAAGGACGAGAACAAAATTACAAATTAAGAAGAAACATGGAACTGGGCCGGGATCGAAGAAAGGAAAAAAAACCGCCAGAGTGGGCAAAAAAGAAGTTTATGTTATAAAAGTACGCTCCATGAGACGCCATTTGAAAATGCTAAAAGAAAGAAAAGACATCACAAATGAACAGTTCTGGGGTCTGTACAAAAAGGTAAACGGTGCACAGGTAAGGTCATTGTCCCATCTACGGGAGTTAGTTAAAGTCGCTAGAACACATTAATTATAGCATTCCTTTTATTTTTAACATTGTATTTGCCTTAATCTTTTACAACTCCGCTATTTTTTTTTAAATTGCTACTTATTCCATTCTGGCGTGTTTTTTTAATTCTTTTGTAAATTTATGTTCTCAAACGTGTCCACTACTGTTACTTGTTTTCATTTTTAAGGATGTCTATTGGATTTTTATTTTTTCTATTGTTTTCTACTGTTCTTGATGTATTGTTTCCCATCTTCAAAATAAGCGATATTGCAATAAATTGTTAACTTATCCTTATGGAGATGTTTTTCAATATTTATGAAATTTATGACATGTAATTTATTTTTGTAGTTTTTTTGTCGATTGTATTTGAATATTTATTCTTAAATATGCATATTTACAAAACTATTTCTTTGCATTTGCTATAAATATTCAATAACCATTATGTTATCTTCACACAGTCTAATGAGATCAAACTGATCTTTCACACTCGGGTTGTATTTCACCTGTTCCATGTTCACTGTATATTTATGTTTTAGGAGAAAAATTGAATCTCACTTGTTATTTCTTTTTAATTACCTTTATCATAGTGAATATGTCTTGGGTGGTTTTTTATACTATCGGAAGTTCTTATTTAATTTATTCACAAACTTCAATCCACCTCTTTGCAAGTAAATCTTTTTTTAAATATCATTACCTTGCCACTTTGTATATAAATCTCTTTTACTTTTTTTCTCTTCTTAAATAATACCTGACTATCCTTTTCAAAAATTGGTGATAACCATAATTTTCTGTTACTGTTACTATTGCCATCGTGATTAAGCCTTTCCTATTGGCTTTTGCCAGGACTTTTCAACTCTTTTGTTTCTTGATATTTTAGGAACGTATTAATTCTATTTAAGCTTTGATAAAAGATACTTTTAGGATATAGTTTTTGTATATTATATAAAAATGATCTCTATATCTTGAGAGTTCAAAACGTCTAATACTTTATCTTTATCTTTTCCTAGTCCTTTATCATCAACATATATGTGATTTATTTTTTCGATGCTTTTTCCTTTGACCTGTTTAATCATTCCTTCATTTATAAACTCCAAATTGTATTTACTTATAATAGGACCAAATGCTACATTGGAAAACAGAATTAGTTTATTTTATTTTTGTGGATAGTGATTACCGCCAATTCCTATCCCAATAGATGTGTCGTTATTTTCGATATACTTTTCAATATCTTTTATAGATTCTAGTACACTTTTACATACTATTGATGCCGTTGTTTTGTTTGCCCATTGAATTTCGGAGGAGCCTATTTCTATAAATAGAATTGGATTTGCTAATGAGGTGGGTCCATGATGAGTGGCTTCAATTATCAAATCATAGTTAAAGAGTTCTTTCCTTTTTTCATACATCTTTTGCATATATATTTTTTGAAAAGAGGGGAATGTGTTTCCAATTTCCTTTGGTTTTCCGCCTAGCAAGACAATATTTGAAAAATTTCCAGTGCTGTGAGAAGTTAGAGTTGGAGTTTTACTTTTAGAAGCATGTTTTGACAAAAATATTACCATATTCTCTTTTGGTACTAGCCCATCAAGATTATTGATATTAATTAAATCTTGATCTGTAATGACTAATGTAGTTTTTATATGTTTTACAGAACTCAATATCTTAAAATCTGTATTTGTATTGTTATGATTTTTATGACTTTTTGTAATGCCGTTATTTGTTATTTTAAATCCTTCATTTTCTAGTAAATAATTTATCATTGTATTGCTTGCTGGATCTTTTGTGGATGTTATTATAGTAAAGTTATTTATCAACAAAAATAAAATTTATGTTTGATAATTTATCTTTTAAAATAAAATAACATTTGTTTTCGATATCAAATGCATTATAAACTTATAAATTCCAAATAACTAAGTTTAATGATTTCAATAAATATGCCAAAAAAGCTCACTGATGGTGATGGAGACTTGGACTTGATGGACATTGATTCCGATACTACTGAAGTTGATGTTGATGACGTCGACAAAGATATTGATGATAATATACATGGAGTAAATCCTGATAGATTGTCTCAAAATAATAATAAAAATAAAAGTAAATCCATCTCTGTTTTACAAGAAGATACGAAAAAAAGTAAAAAAAATAAACAGGAAAATCAAAAATTGGTTGAGGGTGACATTAAAAGTGCAACCTCGCAATCTGAAGAAAAAAACAGATTAGTTTCCTCATCAGATGATGATGATGATGATGACGACCTGGATTCTAAATTTTTTGTAGTTAGGGTTTCTGGTGGTCAAGAGAGTTTGATTGCTTCTACGGTTTATAGTAGATTGTCCTCTAAAAAAATAGACGGCGTTTATTCTATTTTATTTCTTGATAATTTTAAAGGATATGTTATAGTTGAGGCTCTTGATTCCAATATTGCCTATGAAGCTTTACATGGCATACGTCATATAAGAGGTCAAATTAGAGGAGAATTGCCATTTAAAGATCTTGAAGGCTATTTGATCAAGAAACCCATAGTAACAGAGTTAGTGATAGATGATACTGTTGAAATCATAGCTGGACCGTTTAAATCGATGAAAGCCAAGATAACGAGGGTGGATTATGAAAAGCAAGAGGCAACAGTAGTTTTATTGGATTCCCCTTATCAGATCCCTGTCACAGTTGATGCTAATTATTTAAAAAAGACTTTATAAGAATATAAGAGGATTTTGTATTAATATGATAGGTTATAATATATGAGCGAAAAAAAAATTGTAAATGCCTTAGTAAGTGGAGGTGAAGCTAGTGCTGGACCTCCATTAGGGCCTGCATTGGGTCCACTTGGTATTAATATTTTCCAGGTAGTAAATACTATAAATGAAAAAACTAAAGATTTTCCGGGGATGAAAGTTCCGGTTAAAGTCGAGGTTGATTCAGAAACCAAAAGATTTACCGTGGAAGTTGGAATTCCTCCAACTGCTGCACTTATATTTAAGGAGTCTGGTATTAACAAGGGCTCTGGAACTGCTGGAACTAACTTTGTTGGAAATATTTCTATGGAAAGTGTTGTTAAGATATCCAAAATGAAATTAGATGTTTCCTATGCTCAAGATATAAAATCTACCGCAAAAGAAATAATTGGCTCGTGTTTAAGTTTGGGCATAAAGGTTGAAGATAAAGTTGCCAAAGATGTTTATGCTGATGTATCGGCAGGGAAATATGATTCTTTATTTGAATAGGCTGTTTATTCATCATTAAATTATTTTTTACACATCCAAATTAACCACGTTTCAGGCGTAAGTTTAAAATATACCACTTAATGAATTTTAATTATAATTTTAAGGTGAATAGTGGAAAGTGTCAATTCAACAAGGTTCAGCTGGCGGTATGCCAGTTTTAATATTGAAAGAAGGGTCTACAGAGACCAAAGGTAAAGAAGCTCAAAAAAATAATTTTACAGCTGCAAAAACCGTTGCAGAAATAGTAAGGACAAGCCTGGGTCCAAGAGGTATGGATAAAATGCTTGTTGACTCTCTAGGTGATGTTACAATTACTAATGATGGTGCAACTATTTTAAAGGAAATAGATGTCCAACATCCTGCAGCAAAAATGATGGTTGAAATAAGCAAAGCTACTGACAACGAAGTTGGGGATGGGACTACATCTGTAGTAGTTCTGGCAGGGGCACTAATCGAAAAAGCTGAGGAGCTAATATCTAAAAATGTTCATCCTACTATTATTGTGGATGGGTATAGGAAATGTGCCTTCAAATCTATTGAAATTTTGAACAGTATTGCAATGAAGGTAAATGCTGGTGAGAAGGAGCAATTAATAAAGATAGCCAAAACTTCTATGCAAACCAAATTGGTTTCTAAAGATTCTGTTGATTTAGCTAATATTGTTGTAACAGCTGCTCAACAGGTTGCTGAAACACTAAATGACTCAACCAAGGTGGATTTGGATGATATTAAAGTAGAAAAGAAAGCTGGTGGCTCTATTAAGGATACCAAATTAATAAAAGGAATGGTTTTGGATAAAGAAGTTGTCCATGGGGGGATGCCAAAACGTGTCAACAACGCCAAAATAGCCCTAATAAACTCTGCACTAGAGATTGAAAAAACTGAATTTGATGCCAAATTAAATATAACTTCACCTGACCAAATGAAAAGATTCCTCGATGAGGAAAATACCATGTTAAAATCAATGGTTGATAAAATAACTTCTGCAGGTGCAAATGTGGTTTTCTGTCAAAAAGGAATTGATGATATTGCACAGCATTACCTTGCAAAATCTGCTATCCTGACGGTTCGACGTGTAAAAGAAAGTGATATGACAAAATTGTCTAGAGCTACAGGGGCCCGTGTGATTAATAATTTAGATGATATGACCTCAAAAGATTTAGGTGAAAGTGATTTGGTTGAGGAGCGAAAAGTAGAAACCGACAAGTGGGTGTTTATCGAAGGCTGTAAAAACCCCAAAGCTGTTACAATTCTTATTCGCGGTGGCTCTCAA
>JBKJYK010000051.1:0-2672 GCA_046715515.1 Candidatus Nitrosocosmicus sp. | reverse complement strand
CGTCTTTGCTGCGAACAATGCAATGAAAGCATTCAGATCCAAGAGTATTATGGTGAAACTCAGTGGTTAAACTATGGTTCAAGGATAAAATGGATTTAGGATGCTTCAATGATATTGCCCCAACAATACAGGAATATTTTGCTATTCAGTACATTAACAGTCCTAAGGTCAAATGTGGCTCAAAAGTCGCTTTATCTTATAAAATCAATGGAATTCAGTATGACTACAGAGAAAAGATGTTGCTAAAACACTATTAATATCATGATCTTTTCACAAGGCAGGCAAAAAAATACATTAGCATAACAGATAAAATAGTCGGGTAATAGCAATGACACATACAACAGGGGAAACGATTACAATCCACTTCGAAAGAAAGTATCAATTACCAACAACTTTTGCATTAACATATACTATTGCCGCAAGGTCTTTGCGACTGACCTGAGTTAAACACACCTGACTGGGGATTACAAACTTGCTGAAGGGTAGATATTAGGCTATTTATGTGTGAATCCTACAGACTGAACATTAGCGAGATAATAACTAACTGAACAATATTGATGCCAATTTTATTTCTTAAAAACAATAGGAATTAACGGTTACTCAGGCTATGATTTATTATACAAGATTTATAATTTAATAGAGCAAAGCAATAGCACATAAAGGGTACATAATATTATGATTCCGAGTGAATTAAGAGTTATTACCACCATGTCCAATAATCAGCTACTATTAGATTGGGGCTGAATAGCATAGATATGGTATGGTATAAGTTTGTGATAAGATTGGACACCCTAATAACACATCTAATATAGACAACACTGAAAATCAAAAATTGGGTGATTGAATGAATGGTAAATATTTGTCATCTATAATAAGCATAAATATTTGGGATTGGTGCAGCCAATAAAAAGTGTTTGAGTTTTATCCCCCTTTTCCCGGCGGGTGTTCTATGGATTGCGG
This sequence comes from Candidatus Nitrosocosmicus sp., assembly GCA_046715515.1. Classification (GTDB taxonomy): domain Archaea; phylum Thermoproteota; class Nitrososphaeria; order Nitrososphaerales; family Nitrososphaeraceae; genus Nitrosocosmicus. Next base: position 1,712 of record JBKJYK010000051.1, on the reverse strand, counting down.
TAAATCGGGTAAACCTCGTTATTTGTTTATGCTGTAATATAAACAAGTCTATATATACAAATTATATTCAACTTACAGGAAAACGGGTACCAATGAGGACGGTGTCTCTTGAGACACCAGACCTTTACTAATTTACCTTAAATATATCTATCACTGAAACTGTTAATAACTCTTTATTGCATTTAACGTAAAATCCAACGTGAAAGGATATATAACAACATGTGTTAACAACGACATCAATAAAATTAGATCATCTAACACTCAAATCCCATAACTGTCCATCAACATAAATTGAACGTAAAGTCTGTGTTGAGATTGTAGGCTTGGATGATGTTTCTGATGCCGCTGCTGCTGCAGCTGCAATTAGTGAGTTCCTAAATAATCAATTTGCAACAATCTTGAGAAAGTTCAGTGGTGTAAGTGAGTAGAATAGAAGATGAGTTGAAGTTTACAAACTAAACATTGTCAGATTGTTCTCATCTTCATGTTGTTGGATAATTACCGCTACAACCGCCAATGCAGATATCAGAAACCATCCAGTATTTTCAGTATTCTCCCTTTATTACCATCCTGTTAGTTTTCAGTGGGTTTGCATGCTCAATTAAAGGCATAAATATTAACCTCAAATCATTATATTTGCAACTGTGGTTGCTGACATGCTAAAAGCAGTTGCAGTTTTATATTTGCATTAGGCGCCCTGTTGAAGAGATAAACTATTTATGCAAATTGTTAAACTCACCATTAAATTAGATTATAGATACATCTTTATTGAAAATATTTTATTGACGGCTCATTTAGTTGCAAGAATTAATTTTTTTTTGGTTCTGATGTCAAAAGTATTGATTGTCCCCTAAACTGAAATCAACATGGTTAATCTGATACTGATGGCAGTTTATTGCTATTGGTATATTTGATATCACTTTTCCCCTATATACAGTATATATTGCATTATAGACACTATACAATAATTATAATAATAATGTGAATCTCAAATATCTTGGAAATCCTGAAACAAGATATCAAACCATCAGAATCAAGTTTGCAATACTTTTAGATGGTTTTGATTTCCTTAAGTCTAAAAGTCAAATGTCAATCTATCGACATATATCATAACAAGCATCTCCTTTACTATTTGGATTGATTTAAGTTATTCTTTTAACTTTTTTGAATTATAATTTTTAATTGCGGATACAAGGAATACTGTTAAAAATATAGACACCTTTTTAACAATAAGTGGAATATTTAATGAACACAAGATCTGGTACAGCGATCCAAAATCGACTAAAACACAATCTAAAGTTATAGTTTAAATCAATAAATTTAAAAAAAAATTAAACGTACCACATAAACAGTAAATAAAAGAAAAAGGACTCTGTTCACTTAGGCGTTTTTAATTCGCTGTTATGGCAATCCACAAACAGATTCAACCAAGTCATCACATGCTTTGGTTTGCAGTTCTTTATTCCATAGGGAAAGTGGTCATCAAGGCTTTCTGTCCTGTCCCTGATGCGCTGCATTGTCCTTTCTATGGGACTTTTCTCCAAGGGGGAATGGATACGGTGATCGAGTTTCAGGAACCCGCGGGCCTTTGATTACCAGGTGCCCCCATCAGTTGATACTGGGTATTTTCCACAAGGGTTAACCAATCCTGCGATAAACCCCTCATCAACAAACATGTGTTTCCCTCCTTGGATATGCTTAGTGCGAGAATT
>JBKJYK010000050.1:0-10530 GCA_046715515.1 Candidatus Nitrosocosmicus sp. | reverse complement strand
GCCTAGCACGTGGTCAAAATGAGAATGTGTGTTGATGATGAAGGTGTTTTCTATCTTGTTTTTTACTAAGAAATCAAAAATTGCTTCTAAATCCCATGACGGATCAACTATGATTGATTTTCTATTTTTTTCATCAATAATTGCATATGTAAAATTATCCATTTGACCTACCAAAAATTGTTCTATTTTTAACGTTTTTACAGCACCCCCATTTCTGACTCAATTGGGATTCCTATTTTTACTGGGTGTATTTCCCCACAATATTCCATGTTTTTTAAAAGACCTTTTTTTATTCTGTGAAACGTTATTGTTGAGTCGGCTTTTACGGATTTATCGTATATTTCACCATTGTCTGGATTTAAACCAGAAGGAATATCTACAGAAAAAATAAATGATTTGGATTTTTGTTGGTTTATTGTATCTATCATTTTTGAAAATGGCTCTTTTATTGCACCATTAATTCCTGTTCCAATCAACCCGTCTATTATTATATCTGAATTTTCTATCTCCGTTTGAATATCTTTTATATTTTGTGCATCAAGGCATAATTTCTTTATCGAGCCTATCTTTTCAATTGTCTTCCAGTTTACCTTGGATTCCTCTGTTTTTATTTGGTCTGGTTTTCCCAATAGGACTAAAACCAAACCATTATTACTTTGTGCAGTAAACTTGGAGGATAAAAAGGCGGAAAGGTGACGGGTTGCCACTATTGCGTCACCTCCATTGTTTCCAAAGCCGCAAACAGAAACGATTTTCTTCTTTTCCAAATCGCCCTTAAACAAATCTATTAGGAAATCTGCAACTCTAGAACCTGCGTTTTCCATCATCAGTAGTTTCTTCAATCCAAATACTCTTTCGCCATTGTCTTCAATCTTGTACATTTGTTGGGATGTTATGGGCTCAAACCCTTTTTCCACCTCATGATTGTTTTTCCGCATATAAAATATCCCTTTTTCTAACCTATCTAGTATTAATTAAACATTTGAAATATAACAACTTTTTACTGAAACGAATGCAGTTTTTTTTCTTTGTGTTTGTTTATTTTTTCTTCCAATTCCTTTATGTGTTCTGTTGATATGTGATCATTGGCACACAAATCATGCATTATGCCTTTCTCACAAAATTCGCATGATGTTACAAAATTTAACTCATCAAATTCTTTGTTGCAAATGCCGCATTTTTCTGACGGTAAAGATTCCGTAAGAAGCGGTTTGATCCATCCCTCTCGCCACAAGATGTTTTTTGTCATTTATTATTTGACTTGCGCATCTCTCCTTTAAATTTGCTATTTTAAAAAAATGCTCAAGAACTAAAAGGCAACGTGAAGTCTTTTAACTTTACCTTTTTAATCTTTGTTTTGTATATTGCATATGTATCCCCATTATAATTGCATTTTATGATGGGAAAGTTTTTTGGTTTCCCTTTAAATTTAATTATTTTGTAATATTCCCTTATTTTTCTTGATTGATACTTTATATCACCACCAATCATCAGCCTTTTTTTTCTCATAAACTTAAATGCAAGTACTATGTGGCGTTCACTATACACACCAAACATTTCCGTTATCAAAAAACACCTGTCAATTTGATCATTTGGAACATATATGCTGTTGCTAGTTCCGGATTTGGCCTCTATTGATAACAATATTGATTCTTTATTGTTGACTGCTACAATGTCAGGCAAGCCTGTACTGGAGCCTCCAAGTCTTCTTGCCATCCACTCGCCCATGTTTAGTTTTTTAACTAGCATGTGCTCAAAATTGTATCCTCTGCTCCTACGAATATTGGTCAAACGAAACACCTTTGTTTTTTTGTCATGTAATAAATTTTTTTTTGGGATTTTTTATTAAAACAAACCCTTCATCTCCATCTTTTTTTTGCCTTCGTTATCCTTTTTACTATTTATATCGATAACAAGACAGATAAAATTGTCAATGGATTACAGTGCAAGTTTTGAAAATGTGCAAAATTCGCTAAATAGTTTCTCTGGCCAAATGAAACAATTAGAACTAAGCAGGGAGGCTTTGATAAAAGAGACCCGAGATGTCATTTCATTGTGCAGCAAAGCAATAGTTCTTTTGCATGGTGAGAAAACCAAAGAGTCTGAAAAATTGCTAGATGGCGCATCCTCTTCAATAAAAAAACTGAAAGATTATGTAATTTGCGATTTGGATCGATATTTGTGGCCGGCAGAACAAGAATATGTTGAAGCGTTTATACTAAAAGAAATTGTGGAAAGAAAGCCCTATTTAAGTGGTCATGGTGAGTTAAATGTTTCCCTAAATGCATATGTTACCGGATTGTTGGATTGTACTGGCGAAATAAAGAGGATGATATATGACAATCTCCGAAAAAATAACCATGGATTTTCGTTATCTTTATTTGAGATTATGCAATCTATCTACAACTTGGTTTATCCATTTTCCTTTTACGATAATCTTATACCTGGAATCAGAAAAAAATTAGATGTTTCCAAAAGAATGATGGAAGATGTTAGAATTACGATGACTGAGGAATACCAGAGGACAGTATTTTTAAACGAGTTCAAAAACATTTCAGAACAGAAATAAAAATAATGAAGCAATAAGCGTATTATCTTGTGATTGTTATTGTCAATAGCCCCACAAGAGCAAATAACGTTGCCTAATGCGTATTCCCGTGAAACAAAAAACAACTTACAGGAATTTGGTAAACGCTTCTGTAAGATATTTGTTTAATATGTTGGACCAGTTTACAAATCCCTCTGGGGTATCGGGATAGTTTCTAAAGTGATCTACCAACTTTTCATTCATATTTGCCGTGTATTTTAACTCTTCTGCTAGTTTTTTGTTAAGTGTTCCTCTTATTAGCATACCTATTTTATCTATGGTGCCAAACACCGGATGTTCTCCATTGGTTATTTTTTCAATATCCATTTTAGACAAAAAGTGTTTCATGCCATAATTGATTTGCTCATTTGTTAATTGTTGCAACATCCTTCTGAACACCTCCAAACCTGGCGTTTTGTATCCATATTCATTATTAAAGTTCTTGTTGTATCTCCATAGGCCTCTTTCAGATACATCGTTCTCCTCTATCGCTTCTACAATGTCTTTTCCTGCTATGGTTGCTGCAATTATGGCCGGCCCTATACCACCTGCATCAAGCGGTTTTGGCATCCAAGCAGAATCGCCAACCATCACATATCCATTTGCAACTAGGCAATCGTTTTGTCTTCTAACTGAAACCTGCCATGTGCCCCATTCATTACCCATATCTTCCTCTTCATCTGATAGTTTTGGATTTTTAATTGCGGGGTTGATCTTTACATAGTCATCAATTAGTTTTTTAAGATCCCTTTTATTTCCCGATTCCTTGTTTGCTTTGTCAAAAAGTTTTTGCTGGACACCAAGTCCAATGTTTACTTTGTTTTTACCTTTGGGAAAAACCCAACCATATCCACCAGGTGAAAGTTTTTGATCCAGGTGTATTATACAATAGTCAGGATCAAAAAAAGTTTTATCTTCTTGTCCTTCCTCTGAGTTAAAGTCATAGATATACCTTCCAGTCGCTTCAAGGTCATTTCTATCTATCCGTCTTTGAATGAATGATTTTATTGGAAGATTTGTTCTTAGAACCGATGTCACACCTGTACAGTCAACCACTACCTTTGCAGTCTTTTTAAAAATTTCTTTTGTTCCTGTGTTTTCACCTTCAATACCTGTAACATAGTTATTGTCTGTTAGCGATTTTCTTATTATGGTGTTGTTTGCAACTTCAACTCCTAAATTGGTTGCCTCCTTTAACTGCTTCTGTGGCAATAACTTTCTATTTAAGATGTATCCCTCTCCATCAAACGATACTTTGGTTTGGTGATCGGGGGAAAAGGCCACAAGTCCTTTGACAGGGTGCTCGTTTTCTGGTGACCCCCATGATATTTTTATTCTATCTTTCATGTAGTCTACAGTGTTTTTTCCAACCGCGTCCCCACATATCCATCCTGATATTGTTTTTCTGCCCTGGATTTCGCCTGGATTTTTGTCCACTACCAATATCTTTAATCTCTGGTTGGAATAATATGCTGCTGATGAAGCTACAATCATGCCTGCCAGTCCACCACCTGCTACTATGATATCGTAATCTGTGTTTGATGGGCCCATATTTAATAAATCTTAGCTATATTGAAGGATAATTAAAGCTATATCATTCAACACTACATTATCTTAAATGGGGTACTGCCATGTGTGGTTAATTGGTATGCATGCTGTAGATATATACTCTCCAGCCTCAACCTAAACATCTGCATACTACACATCTCTGTAGAAAATAAGAAATAACAATGCTATCTAAAGAGACTTAACTAGCTGAACCCTTTGTTATGTGGTTCTAAAAGCGACTATACCTGAAAAGCGACTATACCTGAAAAGCGACTTACTAATTTTATAAATAATGTTGCACAAAGACTAATGAACGAAATAGACAATTTAGTAAAGGAAATGAAAAATGCAGAGTGGGATATTGATGCAAAGGCAGAGACTACAAAAGACCTTGCATAGGGAAAAGTTATGTTTAAGGTTAGAAACAGTAAATAGTGGAAAGGCATGACTCAACCATTTATTTAAAAATAAAATAATGAAAAATATGATATTGTTATTATCAATACCAATCTGTTTGACATATCTGGCCTTGACATCGCAAAAGAAACACACAAAAAAATCCAAATCGAAGAATCGTAGTTGTCGGCACTTATCTCAGAGAACGATTAACTAAATACCAGTTGGTCTTGGTGGGGTTTGACCCTGAATCCATACCGATCATCCCATTTAAATTTTCAGAGATGACGTCTTTGTTAAAACTACATTGAAAAAAATTACAGATATTGATGAATTTTTGGTATTTTATTTACTGCGTTTTTTTGTAAAGGGTTATACATTGAATCAAACTTGCAAAACTAGGAAGAATCTATTACTTTATTACAGAAACATATAAACTATGTCATGCCTATATTAGTAAATATTGTATTGGAGCCCATATTAAAGTCGACATTAAAGCGTCAACGTACATATCTATTAGGGGGAATAATAACTGGGGCAATAATTACATATTACCATGGGTTTCTATTTTCCATCATAGTTAACAGTGTTGCCTGATTTGTCATATCAACCGTTGTCAACAAATACTATTGGAATTACACCGGGTTTAAGGACGAATTATATCTTGTATCCAAATACATCACCAAAAGGCAAAAGAACAAACCTAAAAATGACCCTGAGATAAACAACGGAGACTACAAAAAAACAGAATGGACCAACGGTAATGACATAGAATCAGCACTCAATAGTAAGAAGAATGGTAAAACAAATAATATTGGTAGCCCTCTTAAACTTTAGTTATCTAACAAAAATCAGAACACCATAAATATTTGTCTTATTTCGCCTTGCTGTGAATTGTGTATGCATCTAAAAGAGGGTTTTACGGTATTATGCTCTTCAATAATTTTACTTGTAGTTTTATTGATCCATTAAATTAAGGTGTAAAAACAGCATTCTCCTGCAACACACAACCTAGTGAACGCACTAAAAAAAGGTGGATAGTGTCAATGGTGAATTTGGTGTCAAAAAAACTCAAAATAAATCCGTCGATAACCTAAAGCAAAATCAAAATAATCTAAATTCCAAAATGATGGGGTATTTCTTGTTTTTGTTTTTGTTTTTGTTTTTGTTTTTTGTAAACTATTTTCACAGTTGTAATGTTGTAATTACATAAAATTAAATTCTGGAGTAAGAAATTACCTTCATGCACAAGAAAAACTTGTATAGATGCGATGAGAAGAAAGTCAGTTCCGATTATTTTAATGGCAATGTGACCATCAAAGAGGTATACAATGAAAATAACTCCAAAGATCAAGAACTTTACTTTGTGGAGTTTTTAAACGGTGCCCTAACAACAATGCATTATCATGAAACAGAACAATTTTTGATTCCTGTGTATGGAAAGGGGATCATAGGAGAGCTACAAAAAAATTCAATATTAAACTTTGATTTGGATGATGTGGAGATAAACTTTTTAGATGTTGGTGAAATTGTCTCTATTCCTCCCAATATTTTGCACTTTCATGGTGCTTTACCACATCAGACCTTTACACATGTCGCGTTTAGAAAACTCTTTGACTATGAATGTACCAATGGTGAGAAGAATCCCTACAGAACTCAGACAAGATGGGTATCTGATTTTATAACTGGTGAGATTGGTAGTGAGGATTCTGATTTAAAAAAAACGTCCCTGCAAAACATCTCAAATAAAGTTAACCAATCTGTGAATAAGGCATTAACTTCAATTGACTGAAAACAAGAAAAAAATAACAAGTGGCTTAGTAACTTTGTTTTTCGTTTGTTGCCAAACTATTTTCTAATGTATTGTTTGGGTTGCTTACGTTTGTGTCATTAGCTAAAATTACTGAGTCACTTCCAGTTAAATTTTCAAGGTTTTGGGCTGTTTCGGTATTGTTTGGGAACACAGTAGATTGATTTTCGACTACCCCTTGTCCGATCGCATCGTTAAAGACAATACTTGTCATAATAGCTCCCACCGCAAAAATAAATGCCACTGCTACTGTTTTTATATAAGGTTTGTTTTCCATTACTTTGACAATAATATTGTATTATAAAAATATACTGGAATGAAATGCACCAAGTATATTGCATGTTTTTTTCTTTTTATGTTATTGTTTGACCATAACCATTAATGTGTTTTGAGTGTTTTCTTTGTATGTTTGTCAAATTCCTTTTAAAAATTGTGTTTATAATGCGTCAGGTTATTAAATGGTTTTATCTTTCAATCCGAATCTTATCAATTTTAGATTTGCAAAATATTTATTTCTATACATTGTGTGTTTGTTGACGACATTCATTTTTTTTAGTGTATCTTTTTCTTTATCTTCTGGCCTGAATTGATTTCCTATAGTTGCAACAATGTTGTCATATAACATTTAAGATGACCGTTTTTGTTTTTATAAACTGGGATTACTTATTTAAACCTGTACAAATACGCTATATATTGTTCTTATTAAGGTATTCATTATTTTATTTTGGTCGTTTACATGTTGAAAAAGAAAATCCGGGGAAAAAGTAGGTTTTAGAGGAGATTTTGTTTTGAGGTGTTGACGAACAACATGGAGGTGGATTAATAAAAAATAGTGTAAAATTTTTGAAATAGAATAATACCATAACGATGTTGTTATAATGAAAATAATGTGTCCTGTTTAATTATTTGTTATTTTGTAATATTGTTCATCCAGCCAAACTTTCTAAAAAGCCATATCATTATAACGGCTGAACCTATGGATATCGACGTTATTATTACAATTGGTAAGTAATCCAATAATGCATTGCTTGAATTCACACTTCCTGGAATGATTATGTTCATCCCAAAAAATGTACCTAAAACTGTGATTGGAATGGATAAGGTAAATAGCATTGTTAAGAAACTCAGAATTTTGTTCGTTTTTTCACTGCTTAGCATAAAATCGGTATCCTTGTAAATTTCAATGGTTTCTTTGGATTCATCCAAGGCCTCAAGAACCTTGAAAATATGGTCATTTACGTCCTCAAAATAAGATATCAAATCCTCTTCCTCAACACTACTTGAGAACTTTTTGACATCCCTTGATATTATTTCTGACATGATTCTCTTTAACGGCAAAACTACACGACGCAAAGTGGTTATCTCTCTTCTCAGGATTGTTATTTCTTTTGCAACAACTACCTTGTCATCAAAAACTGCGTCTTCTATGTCGTCAAGATTCCCTATTATTTTCATTAAGATATGGAGCAGGTCATCGACAAGAGTATCCAAAATGCTATGCAAAAGATAGCCTGGGGAATTACCCATTATGTTTTGTTTATTTTTGTGTTCATCGTACTTACACGATTGAAAGAGTTCAACTAATGGTCTTAAGTCTCCCTGGTGTATGGTTATAAGATAGTTTTTTCCTATGAACAATGAAAGTTGGCTAAATCTTTGGAATGTTTTTTCTTTTTGAGTGGTTGGGAATTGGAGGATTATAAAAATGTGATCTTCGTATCTATCAATTTTTGGTAGTTGGTTTTTTGATAAACAATCTTCAATGTTTAATTCATGAAGTGAATATTTGGGGGATATGGTATCCATTTTATCTCTAGTGGGTTTCTCAATATTTACCCATGATAGTTTATCATTGTGGACAGTTTCCAGTCCTTGAGTGTGATTTGGTAAATGCATTGCTCATAACCTTTTATAAAAATTATACAGCTATTGTTGTCTCTTATTAACTTAACTTGCTGATGTGTTGGTTTGATGCCTCAGATGCTTTGAATAGCATGTTGTTGGATATCAGTAAAATCAAAATATTTTGCTAAATTGCCTCTTCTACATTTTGGCATTGCTGATAAATGATGGGTCCTGATTCTATGTATTACCAAATTAATTGTTTTTGAAAAATTATAATACATAGTGTTAGTATGTTGTTATGAGTCTCTAAAGCAATATTATCGTGACCATTCGTAATTAGCGTAAACTGCTGATTAATGGATTTTTATATGAAAATAAACGCTTTTAATTCTAAAGGACAACATTATGCAATTTCAATGAGTCTTGTTGCTTTCGCGATAAGCCTCAACCATTGAAATACTATAAAACCCTTCTGTGTCTATTCTGTCTATGTTGATTGATGGAATTATGTGTTGTTGTAGTAGTTGTTGTTGTTGTTGGGGCGTACTATAATATATAATGTGTATTGTGATGTGTGTTCCTATTTCTTTTATTTTATGCAAAAACAATGACCATAAGCAATCAATTTGATGTTAGCATGTTGCCTATTTTTTCTATTAGTAATGGGACGTTGTGCCCTGTTTTTGAAGATATTGGGACTATTTGATTCATCTCTGGCTGAATGTTTAATTCCTTTAGTTTATCTTCAATCTCCGTAGGCTTTACCAGGTCGATTTTGTTTAACACCAGTATGAGTTTACTGTTTGGAACCTCTAGCTTGGATAGTGTTTCTAGTGAGCTCTTTAGTTTTTTTCCAATGGATACAGTGTCGTCACTAAAATCTATAACCAATAAAACCACGTCTGCAAAATTCAATTCAGATAGTGTTGACTTGAATGCCTCTATCATGTATGGGGGTAGTTTGCTTATGAAACCTATTGTGTCGGTGAACAGGGCCTTTTTATCGTTTATCGTCGAGGCTCTCGTATATGTTGTTAAGGTGGTAAATAATTGCTGGCTTGTCTCCTTTTTTTCATTTGTTATTAGATTAAATAATGATGTTTTTCCTGCTGAAGTATAACCAGTCAGCGATATTAAAGGCATATTTTCGTTTAGTCTCTGCGTTCTGTGTAATTGCCTTTTTTTTTCCTCGACCAATAGTTTTTTCTTAAGAACTGCAGATCTCCTCTTGATATTTAAGATTTCTATATCTTCATTATATCTTCCAACACCCAGGAAACCCGGCTGCTCTTCTCCTCCACCTTTGGACAGACGCACTTTTTCTTTAACCCTCACAATGTCATACTTTAGTTGAGCTAGTTTTACCTGAATTTTTGATTCATTTGTTACTGCTCTGTTTAAAAAAATCTCTAAAATTAGTTTTTCCCTATCTATGACTTCGATATTGCATAATTTTGAAAGATTGTATTGCTGACTTGGTTTTAACACCTCGTCAAAAATTATGACATTTGGTTTTAATTCCATAATTTTTTCTCTAACGTTTTCAGCTTTGCCCTTTCCAATTCCAAACTTTGATTTTGTTATGTGCTTTTGGCAAATGATATCTAGAACAGAGTAACCCACTGATTCTGCCAGTGATTTGGCTTCTGTAATGGAAAATTGATTAGGGTATGTAATTAAAAGTGCTTTCTTTTCAGATAATTGCATTAGATTTGTATTATACTCTTCTGTAAGTAATTTAAACTATCTTTATAAAACAAACAATATCGGATTAGAAATATTATTTGTTTTAATTTTTTGTGGTAAAGTTAAATAATTTGTCTTAACTATATTTATTGTTTGCAAATAGTATTAAGAAGTGTAAACGGATATTCTATTAGAAGATGCAGTTATGATGATTTAAAGTCTGTTATCGATATTAACGAAAAAACCTTACCCGAACACTATACCCAATATTTTTTTGAATCTTTGCTTCGTGAAATACCTGAATCCTTTATTGTAGCTGAATATGAAAATGAAATAGTTGGTTATATTATGTGCAAGTTGGAATTTGGATTCTCCAACTATAGAAAATTAGGATTTGTAAAAAAAGGACATGTCGTCTCCATTTCCCTGTTGGAGCAACATAGGGGTAAGAAAATAGGGAAGGCACTTATGATTGAAGGGATTAATGGAGTGACTGCACGAAAGGGTGATGAAATTTATTTGGAAGTTAGGACAAGCAATTTACCCGCAATATCCTTGTATGAAAAACTTGGATTCCAAACAAAGTCAATATTAAAGTCATACTATAGGGATGGAGAGGATGCTAATCTGATGGCTTTAGAGCTATCTTAGTTTGAAT
>JBKJYK010000049.1:0-4342 GCA_046715515.1 Candidatus Nitrosocosmicus sp. | reverse complement strand
CCGCCGGTCATATTGCTCCTTGAGCTCATGTTGTCCATTGTCATGGTCATATTTTCATGGTTTACCGCGAATGCTGCTGGTGATGTCATTCCCACAACAAGGGAAACAGCTGCTACGAAGCCTACAGTAGTGTTTTGCTGCTATATAAGACCCACAAGTGTTCGATAATTACCATATATTCTTCTGTTACAGTACTATGAAGAAACCATTAAAACCGCTAAAACGGTTTTTTTAAATAAATTTATTTTGGTTATTATGGGACTTGAATGACAGGTTGATTATGTTATTCAACAACGTCATACATCAACACAAAACATCGGGGAATCAACAACATCGGTATGTTTTATTATAGACTAAATTGCCATATCTAATACCGTATTGCTCCTATGCAAAAGGGAAAAAGAGAAATTAGTTATCAAACTAGCCAACGAAGGAAAAACAACACGTCAAATTGCAGCAGATGCACATGTGTCTTTAAGAAGGATTGGACAGATTCTAAATATGATTAGAAATGGCTGATGCATGCAGTTTAAATAATATATTGGTAGTATTGGCATATGTTCGGTCACGATGCTATGCATCAAAAAAAGTGCAATGTTTGGGCGGCAAAATTAACTGTATTGTAAATGCGCTAATTGTTAAATAACACATTGCAATACACGTCCCTGCTAACTAATATCCCAAATCAAATTGTAAAAATTACACTTTTTTGTTTTGAAGTATATATTACAAAACTATGGGCATCAACAAAGTCTTTTGTTTCGGAATCAATTTGATCATAGAATTTGAGCAAATCTGTGTCCCATGTTTTTGAAGAGCCTGAATCATACGCTCAAAGAATAGACATGGGCAACGAGAGTTTTTTGCCAAGTACATATTCAAGTTTGTGCCATTGCTCCACAAGTCCATGTGAAATAAAATAGGCAGACAGATCCGCTGCAACTCTAACTCCTTTTTTGCCTTTGGAAGTAAACATATCCGAGATAGATTTTGTAGCATTCATCCAATTATCAATGTCTGGATTGTTGGGATTTTTGTATATTTTCTCTCCTTTCAATATAATAAGACTACCATCACCGAATTCTTCTTCATGTTGTCGAGTGTTAATTCCATGTTTTTGCATTGATTTTCTTACTTCATCTATAGATTCTGTTGCGGTAAGGTACACCACCCCCCAGTTATTATCCAGCCCGGATTTAACAAAAGCAAAGTGAATATGCTGCATCTCCTCCTTGGTGAAGAAAAAAACACATCCATGCTCTCCCGGCTTTAAGTCATGTAAAAACTCTTCTGGGGACGCATCAACTCTATTTCTAGATTCTCTTGGCATCACCAATATGTTTTGGATATATTAATTAATATTAAAATTGTATGATGGTGAGATAATCCATACTGGTATTTGCAATTGAATTATCTGCTCTAAGAATTTTGCATAAAAAGTCTAATGAATCAAGTCTTTGCAAGGAATGGAGAAGCATTTTTGATGTAAAAGAATTACAAGAGGCTTCGGCTTGGAGATAACTGAAAAACGAAAGAATCTCAAGCAACCAAGTGTTGCATCATTTCGGCTTTCGAATAATAGAAAATAGCATACTACTTTATTGTGCAAAGCAGGAAATAGCTGAGGATAAATACTCACCATTTGGCCATAATGGCAGTTTAGTTTTCCCTTCTTAACATAATAGTAATAATAAACGGCAACTTTTTGAAGAGATTGAAAAGTGCCATGGGAAAACACCGAGGCAGATTGTCCTAAACTTTCTGACAAGTCGTCATCCAAACATCTTTACGATTCCAAAGACCTCTAGTCCAGATCATGTTAAAGAAAACAGCGAGAGTGTGGGTTGGAGTTTAGCAGAGGACGAGATTGCATCCATCAATGTGGCTTTCCCAATGCCCTACTATGATGGTCCATTGGAGATGATTTGGATAATTGGTTACAATTAAGAGCAACCTTTACTGCTTTAAACGTTCAAACTGTTGTGGCTGCAAATATCCTGTTCTTAAATGTATTTGAAACTTGTTGTTTAAAGACCCAAATATCATCTAATACTCTACACTCATTATTTTTGATTAAATAATTCAATAAATTATCAACTTTACAGCCAAACACCTATGAAAAAGGGGGTTAACAAACCTGATGGTCGGCATATTAATTTAGTTCACCTTTACGTGCCAGCCAATTCACACAACATCCATTTCAGATTAAATAAAATCATTAATCTCTATAGTATCAAAGTCAGTCCATATGTTATACCCTGTAAACACAAACACCTGAAAGTGAAGGTGCGGAATATACGTATAGCCTGTCATGCCAACCTGGGCTATCTCCTGGCCTGCTAGAACCTGTTGACCTATCCTTACCTTTGCGCTATTGCGTCCCAAGTGGTCATACCTGGTATGCTCTCCATTTGGATGCATAATAGAGATAAAATTTGTATAATTCCAGTAAGATGGATCAGGACCTCCAACATTGGAATCATCCTTGACATATGTGACCGTACCATCTGCTGCAGCAAGAACAGGAGTACCAGGTGGAACAATAAAATCAACTGCGTTTGTAAGGTTACCTATGTGAGCCGGAGAAGTTCTGTCGATTCGCTGTAGCAGTTTTTGTGGTACTGGTGTAATGTACTTGACCTTGGTGCTCATCAGAATATGCTTTTTTCTTGCAGTTTGGTTTAATTAATTATAAAATGAAAACAAACAGTTGAGTCTATTATTTACATCTTTTAAAAGCAATAGATGATTTAGGTACTGTTACTTTTTATTGCTTTTTTGCTGTTGCTGTTGTTGTGGTGTTATAGTATGTAGTTTGGTTATTTGGAGAAGAACTGTTGTTGTCTTGACTGCTTTGGTTGCTTTGGTTGCTTTGGTTGCTGTTGTTTTGATTGGCTTCTGAGACTGCTGATGCTAATTGTCTTGAGTTGTTTTCGAAGGATCTTGCTGCGTTTACGTTTAGGTTGGAAAGGTGTTTTGAATTGTCTTTTGCTTGTTGTAATACTGTTTTCCATGAATCCATGTTTGAGAATATAATGTTGTTTGAAAGCCTCAAGTACGAGACAGCATTATCTGCAAAATTGCTGACAAGTTTAGCATATGTTTTAGTAACAGATTCTGGAGATGATGACCAGTTAGTAACTAATCCATCAAAGTTCTTACTGTATGACTTCCATGCTGATTGAAGTGAGTTGATAACTTCTTTTTGTGAGTCGATATAATCTTCTGAAATCTCTTTTGCAGTTTGGAGTGATTGTTCTTGATAACTGTTTACAATGTTGTTGATTCTTGGAATCTGGTTTTTTGATTCATCTAATGATTTTTTAATATTATCCTTGGCTTCATCAAACGATCTGTTGATTGATTCATTGAAATCATTGGTATCGGTATTAGTATTAAATGAATAACTTTCTTGACTTTCTATTTTCTTTGACAATACCATATATAAGTAACCATAGTTTATATACACAAGCATTTAGAGATAAAATGCAGATTATCGAAAGAACATCAACCATAACTGAAATAATGTTTACAAATAATTCTTTTGCATTTATTCACATTTCTTATATTTTTAACTTTTATCGACAGATAAAACAATTCATAGAATATCGAATTTGCCCAAATTGATCTTTTTGCTAGAACACCACTAAATGTTCTTACATGTTCTAGAGTTCTATAACCATTAAATTGTGTTAACTATGCGTTAATTTTAAATGACAAGCATCAAAGAATCAGGCATTTAAGCGTTATCCATCTATGGATAATTGTAAGCATTGATTTTATCTCGCAAGGAGAAGGAGAAACTTGTTATAAAATTGGCCAATGAAGGCAAGCCTTCTAGATTTATTGCTCAAGCGTTACATATCTCGCTAAAGGATATCGGCACAATTATCCGTAGATACACTGGTGAAGAGGAAAACGAAGTAGAAACAGAAAAGCACCTGTCTATAAACTCTAGGGTATTCTAGCTCTTTAAGGAAAACAAAAACCTGGTTGATGTCGCAATCACTTTAAACATGAATGCACATGAGGTATTGGGTCTGCACACTGACTATCTGAGAATATCGAACAAAAATGAACTGATGTCTAATAATTTAAGTTGGGTGACGAGATTCAACCGCTAGCGTGGCTATACGACAAACTAAAGATGTATGGGTTGGCCAACAAGAGAGATATTCACAACATCCTGCAGCAGGAAGATAAACTCAAGAATCTGGATAAGGAACTACTCGAAACCGCTGAGATAATCAGTAGGCTTAACTTTGCCAAGACGCAGCTTAATAACGACATTAAGGAAAGGATGGAAAGGTTAACCCACTGTAAATCAATAATGGGGGGGAAA
>JBKJYK010000048.1:0-3033 GCA_046715515.1 Candidatus Nitrosocosmicus sp. | reverse complement strand
AAATGTGCCTCTTGGCGTTGTGATGGTTAAGGGGGGTTTTGGCGCCGTTATTTGTGTTTCAGGTATAGGTGGCTGACCTGTTCCCATTGCCTTTAACTCAAATGCATACTGAATTGGGGGCTTACCAGTAGTTACATCAGCAAATGTTTCAGCTTTTACGGGCCACGGTAAATCTTTGCTTACGTATATGTTGTTATTGATTCCTTTGTAATACCTTATTATATTTGTGTCAAAAGTGCCTGCTGGTGTTGTAATCTTTGCTGTACCTGATGGCTTAATCTCTGAGCCACCTATTGATCCTATTTTACCCCATGAGGCAGAGCCCAAGGATTGACCTGGTTTTGGCACATAAGCTGATAACCAGTCCAATGTTGATGCATAGGCACCCCGATACTTTTCCATTTCCGCTGGAATAGGGGAGGACCCCAAGGCGGTTAGGTCAAGTTCGCTTAGATGAAATGTACCGTTGTATACATTTCCTTGATCAACGACGTATGTTGGGGTTTCCCAGTATTTGCCGGTGGCGTTGTATTCTTTAAAATAAAGGGTCATCATGAAGGGTTGACCTTGGTTTGTATCTGCCCGCCTGATTTCATATGTATAATATGTGTCAGGCTTTGCACCATTTCCCACATACCATGCGTCAGACTGTGCATGTGCTTGTCCGATAAAATGATTGGTTTGTAATGCAGTCATCCCAAGAATAAATATTAGAAAAAATGCAATTATCTTCCTTTCTAAATTTCTTTTTAATATTTGCATTGTGTAAAATATGCAAGAGAACTCTTTAAATGTTATTATTTTTGGCGTGTGATTAAAACTATACAATAAAATAAATAAATTAGGAACTCTACTACTAAAAAGTAAAGTATGTGTAATTGCCCAAAAGTTCATTTTTATGACATAGACTTTAAACTATACGGTATGAAAGTTGTTCCATCCTGTAAAAATTGTGGCTTTCCTTTGAGTGAGGAGCAATCAAAAAAGTTTGAAAAAGAAATTATGAAGCATTGGGGTTTTGAAGAAAAAAAGTAATCCCCCATATTTTGTCATCCGTTACGTCAACTTTATAAACATCCTTAATAGAAAAAAAACAGTGGTATAAGATGACCAAGATGTATAATGTCAATATCGATACGGACGGATTTGAATCAAATGAAGCACAAGAATGGGTAAATGAAATGGCAAATGTTTATGCAGATATGGAAGTCTCTGATGTAAATATTTCTGGAAAAAAAATCAATTTTAAGACTGGATTTTCGGGAATGGATGATACAACAGAAGACGATATAAGGATGAAACTAGATGAGTATCTAACTATGAATGATGCCTTCAAAGTAACTAATATTTCTGTTTCCTAACCCAATTTTTTATCATTTTTTCTAACTGTATAATCATGATCCGTTGTTACTAATGTTTATATACTATGAAACCGTTATTTTTATGTTTTCAAAATGACATGTAAAGGTATCTGTATTAGACACAAAGCCCAAAAGCCTGTTGGATCCGGACGTTACGCGAGTGGTCAAAAGCGTTGTCAAATATGTGAAATTTTCATTAAATGGGATGGTTTATGGTGTCCATGCTGTGGATATAGACTTAGAACTAAACCAAGAAACTTAAAGTATAAAGCAAAACTCAGAGCAAGAACCAAAAGTGTGGAGCCACTTGAACAAGCAATAGTAATTCAATAAATCTCATTAATAAAACTTTTGTTGATATTAAAAAGGGTTTCAATCTCTTTTAGCAAAATTATCTTTTCCTTAAGCTGAACGTCTAGGATTTGATTTAAAAGCCTATTGTAATTTTTTATATAATCCGCATCAAATCTTTGCCTTTTTAAAAAACTATGGATTAATAGATTAGCATCGACATACATGGATTGGTTTTTAAAATAGTTTAACTTTGAACCTAATATATCGCCTACATGGGGATTATAAAGATAGCGATTGTGATGTTCCTTTTGGCTTAATAAGAAGAACAAAGATTTTTCGCTTCTGGTTATTGTAGAGATGTTGGACCTTTCTAACTGGAGATACTCAAGCACTATGTCGATGCTCTCTTTGGTTTTAAGGTTGTTTTCTTTAATGTTATTTATTTGATACTTCAAATGAGTCGGCCTAAGGTAATCGTTATGAAATAATTGTATAAATAACTCTAAAACACTGAAAGACATCATTTTCAAATGCAAAGAAGATAGTTTTTGGTCAATGGTGTCATTTGCTATCTGTTTGCTAATACTTGTGCAATCTAAGGCAAATTTGACTGACTTTCTTTTGGTATATGCGTTAAAATTTTTAATGTTGTATGTCTTTATCCTCTCAAAACTGCTTTCGGAATTACTCTTAAAAGTAGAACTTGTCAAATCAATATAATCTAAAAAATTAATGTTTGCATTAGGAACTAATTCCTCCTTGTTTAGGGTGACTATTTCTAAAGTCTTACCATTTAACTTATGCAGATTATAGTTTTTTGTTTTTTTGATGCTGTTTTTACCTCGTTCTTTTTGTAAAACAATGATATCGTACTCACAACAATCGTATGAATCAGAGGTTTCAGCCCTGCATCCAACTAAAACCCTTTCATTATCGGGATAGGATATTTTTAGAAAATCAACTATGTCTTTAATTTCTAATTTCAATCTGTAAAAAAAACCCATTATGAGAGATGAAACCCGTTATATTATCCCTTTTATCCCAACTATCATACCTACACGCAAAAAAAGAGCATAAATCACGATTCCCGTTTGGATAAGAAATTCGTGGTTCAATGGTAACAATAAAATTTTGTCCTTCTAATCTTCACAACCCCTGCATATAAGCATTAAGTTAAAGAATCTAATAAAGTAATTTATAAAATATCTTGTATAATGAAACTTATAGCGCAATAATATGTGGTTATTTTTATTTGGTCTTTACTTTAGCCTTCCACTCACCACCACCACCCCCACCCCCCATCTAACCATTCCCGGACTCCTTCTCCCTTTCGCCACATTTCATATTATCGATGATGCTAATCACCAGTGATAAATCC
>JBKJYK010000047.1:0-3673 GCA_046715515.1 Candidatus Nitrosocosmicus sp. | reverse complement strand
TGATTGTTATGTTTGATATAAATGACATACACAACAATAATTATGACTCCTGTTTTTCTTTTTCACCGGTTTATGAGGTATTGATTAACCGAGTCTATGTCGGCATTGGTTGACCAAGCAACAGTTACCTTATCCCCCTGCAAATTTATGGCAAGATCGTTTACTATCTCCTTGGTATCAATAAGTGAAAGGGTATCCCAATGCATTCCTCCATCATTGGTGACTATAAATTTAATCTCATCGTCATTATTAGGATTGTGTTGAACATATACCCCATACATGCGTTCCTGGTCCACCACAAAACGCTTATCTGAGGCATCACCATTGATTCTGCTCAGGTTAATCGGATTGTCAAAGGTTTTCCCGCCATCCCTGCTAGACGCCACATAAATAACACTTTTGTTTCCAGAATTCTCAAACCATGTAATATGTTGATAGGTAAAAGATGTTGTAAATTCTAAGTTGGATACGTTCCCCTGAGTTGTCCTAAGGTTTATGATGTTATTGGATGCATCCATAGAAGTTAGGTTAATGGGTTTATATGGTGTTGATGTCATCGATTGAGACACATTGGTTTGCCCCATAGTTTGGGATATGGCAATAGTTGGCATTTCCATATAGGCCACCGTAAAAAACGTGATCGCAAAAATAAACACTACCAATGATTTCATAGTTTTGTTATTTAATCATATAAATACTAATAAACGTTGTTAGTATCCCTTTTTTATTGTTAAATGTTCTTTAAACTAGGGTCTTTCTTAACGTCTTTATGCAATTGTTTCTTCCATAATGCTCTTTTGATTGTTTATAAGGAAACACTTGGCACATTTAAGTCAAAATCTAATGTTTTACCATCTATTTCTACATTGAGAATACAATAAAGTAATTGAATTGTGCCAAGGTATTGCTCATTTACCTAAATCATTTTGTGTTTGTAACCAATTTACTATAAATAACCCAATATCCGTTAAAATTTATACCTGATTTATCAATAGCATAAGGTATAACGCTTTTTTCCTTTTTATATAAAATTGGAAGCAATTTGAACCTTGTCAAGAAATTAAAATTGTTTATCTTGACATTCATTTCCACACAACAGCTTTACTATAATTTTTTACCTATTCATACAAAGTAATCTTTTTAACCTTATAGAGTCAAAATTGCATCTTTGATCGATAATTAAATTAATGTTTAGGTCAATTTTGGCGGTTGAACTGGACACAAAAAGAAAAATACATATTCAATGAAAGCCCAATGGCGCATCATAATAGAAAAGCATCTTGTTTGGATAAGTTTGGTTTTTAACCTTCCTATCAATCGGAACATCGTTTACTAAGTATTTAAGGTTGAATACGCGAATCTAGGTTCTGTTTCCTTTAAATACATGACTCGAACTTGGTATAAAGAAACTGAAAAGCAAAACAAAAATTCCTCAATTCCATATCTTTTCTTTAAATGTCCATTTTTTATTGAGGAGGAAATTGCTAACGGATGCCACAATTACCGCAAGTAAAAGAGACACATCGTATTTCATGCCTGATTCTGTAAGTATATGCACCAATAATAACTGAGTTAAAATCCCAATTGAACTAAACCCAAGAAACGATCCGTATTGTTTTATAAAATGTCTAAATGATGTATTTTTATCTTTAAAAGTCCAGAACTTGTTGAGTAAAAAATTTGTGGTAACAGATAAAGCAATCCCTATTGAAGAAGCTTGCAAATAGCTCAAATTATAAAGATTGCCATTAGATAGAAATAGGGATACTAAATAGTTTAAAGCAAACCCACTAGCGCCTATAATGTAGAATCTAGCAGCCTGTGAAATGAATAGAGATGATTTTCTTTGTTCTACTTTAAGAAAATGTTTTCCTGAATCTCTCCCGTGCATATGGAGTTTCCAGATGGCTTTGATATAATCAAAAATAACCGAAAAGCTAAGTTTGCTTTGGCCATACTTTCTATCTTTAAAGGAATATGGCATTTCCTTCACCCTTGTTGAATTCCTTTTTTTTATTAGAATTTCAAGCAATAGTTTATACCCTCTAGTATTAGATTTTGTATCTTCAAGTACATGTCTTGGAAATGCAAAAAAACCTGCCATGGGATCGTGTACATTTTTCAGTGAAAGGCCATATCTTGCCATGAATGTCGCAACCACACCAAGTAAAAATCTCTTGGATGACATTCTTATTATTGAGCCACCGTTAACATACTGTGAGCCAATTATGATACAATTGGTGTCTCGCCCAAGTTCCTTTATCATGTTTTCTATAAGTTCAGGTGGATGTGAAAAATCTGTATCCATTATAAGAATATTCTGTCCATTGCAAGAGTTAATTCCATTCAGTATTGCTGATATCAAACCTGTCTTTTTTTCGCGGCGAACTATTTTTATAGAAAGATTGGATAGTAGGGTCGGGTCGATTTTATCTAAATAATTATTCGATTTTGCATTTGTTGGTTTTCTGTTTTTATATATGTATTGCTCTACCAATGGACATGTTCCATTAGGAGGGTTGTCATCCACAACAATGATTTCAATGCTAATGGATTTGGGATTGTGTGTTTGGATACTGCTAATCAAATTAACAATATTCATGGATTCGTTAAAACTTGGGATAATGATTGATAGAAATTTCTGGTTTTGGACACCAAGTTGCTTTAAATTGTTAACCTTTAGCATTAACAACAATCCATATAAATATATATGTTATAGAATATAAATATATATTTTTCAAATAGAATATAATCTTTTTTTATATATATATAAATTTATTTAAGTAGCAGTGATTTGAAATCCTGATATGAAGCCAGCAAATTTTAATAATATAATATTTTTAGAATCAGTAATTTGTTCTAATTTCTATGGGACTGCCTCCAAAATTATATTTCATAATTGTGAAAGGGTATTGATTTAGTTATAGTTTATTGCTGTTCCTTTAAAATAAATTTCCTTATTGGATTTTGTAAAGATCTCAAAAACTTTAGTGTAGGGGCCTGTCAAATCGTCTTTTTCAAGACTTTTATCAATGGCATTCTGTAATAGAAAATCTCTAAAATATCTATCAACTATAAGAATAACCTTGTCGGTTTGAATATCTCGTTGTTCAGTGTAGCTTGAAAATGTATTGTTATAATTAAATACATACTTAAAAATCCACGAATATATGGGACTTGAAATAATAGTTATCGAATCATTGGTGTGTTTATCATGGATTTTGTTATCATATGCTTTTAAATTGTTTGTACCCGTATAGCTATGTTGCAATGTATTTTTAGTAATAGATGGATACGTTATGTTCAGCTGAGTAGGATTTGTATGATTGGTTAATTTCTCTCCCACATAACTCATGGATTGGAATTGAAAAGAAGATACATCAGTCGATGCAACAACAATTGTGGATATTGCCCCAAACAACACTAAGGATGTGATTGATCCTATCAAGAGCATTTCTTGGCACATTTCCGATATCTTGGGACGTGAGCATTGAAATTACAACAAGTATCTTTAGTAGTAACATGGAAAATATTTATGTATTATTGTTTGCATTTTATGCATCATGGCCAAATGACATAACAATCCTTTTGATTACATTGTATATTATAACAATTGAGAATCAAAACTATCTATATATAACTTATAATACTTGCAAGAATAAAATGGTAAAAC
>JBKJYK010000046.1:0-6971 GCA_046715515.1 Candidatus Nitrosocosmicus sp. | reverse complement strand
AATTTGATATTTAACAAACAATAAAAATAAAATTAAAAATTGAACACGATATCAATAATTATTTATTATATTATGAAAAATGTGATATTTAACTATAAAAGAAATAGAATGATGCAATAGCCCATATAACTTAAAATCTTCAAAGAATGTAAAACGTAATATCTGATTTAATATTCTACTGACATACTTAAATTTAAGTATTAACTTTGTAACACATTGTTTTTGATAACTTCATAAAAAATATAGGTTGTTATGTATTTGTGATTCTCTTTAAGAAATCATTATTTCTTATTTTCACATCCATTTCAAAATTTGCGAATTCTTTTTTTAATTTTTTATAAAACTAAAAAAAAGAGTATAATAGTAAATAATTCAACAACAATCCAAAACACAGAATATAACATTGGATTTATGTTTGGGTATTTTGTTTTACCTATTATTAGCCTTTTAGTATAATAAATAAGAAAATAAACAAAATTCAAATCCAATCACCTGGGTTCAGTTATTCCTCTAACCTTAACTGTGAAATACTAGTTTATTTCACAATGGTTTGCATTGTTATTTTCAAAAAAAAATAATGATAACAACCAATGGAAATTAGAATATGAAGATACAGTTTACAAAGTCTATGATTGGGACAAAAATCTAACAGGGTATTTTTTTCCTGATTATGATAAAACAAAAGATACAGGTGATAATGAAACAATAAATGGAGGAGATTATGATTTTGATGAGGAAACGGAAATCATAGATAAAATGAATAAAGAAAATATAGTAGTTTTTGGTGGAAACCTGATGCTTCCGATGATTAAGCTATATCTCCTTGACAATCAAGATGGAATAGATTTGGATTATGCTATTAATACATTAGAAGAAAATGTCCAAAGAACAAGAAGATGGAAGGAATGGATACAACTGAATCATGAAAGATTTGAAATAATCGGTAATTCTATTTATACAGCAAGAGAAGATAGGAACATGCTATCAATACTGCTTGGTATAGATGCATCAATGACATTAGGAGAAAAAGAGCTTCTTAACAAATTAAAACCCTTATTAGACAAATTGCATGAAGATAGAATGATTTAATATTATTATACATGTTATATCCAAATTAAGTTATACTCCAAGGGTATTTTTTTAATTTTTTTGACAGTTCTAATTACTATGACAATTTAAGATACAAATATTCACAGAAATGCTATTTAGGATCAAGGTAACGATGGATTTGATTGATAATTTAAACAGCGAAAAATACAAAATTAATTACATCTTGTCTGGATGTACTTTTGCAATTTAATGTATAATTACAAAGTACAACAAAATAAGCATAATGGGTAGTCTTAACAAATAGTGTTTTATTGTCCGAAACCAAAAAGATAATGGATCTTTTGGTTACACAACAATTTTAATGATTCATGGTGCAATCCTTTTAATTATTGCTTTTAAAGTAGAAAACTAAGAATATATTATTTATGAGAATTAATTGTTTTTGTAAACCTGTGACGATAAAAAGTAATTTCAAGCAGAAACTTTATTGGGTATATAAATGTTAATATAACAGAAGTCACTATTTATTATTATATATGACCATAGATGTTACTATAAACGAGCAAGAAGAAACATTTAAAAATTATTATGCAAGTGAGTTACGAAAGAAAAAGCAACAGATTAATAACAATAACAGAGGGTTTAACGAGTTAGAAGATGAAAGAAGACAAGTTTTTCAGCAAGCAATTAGAACACCTGGTCGTAGAGGTGAAGTAATAAAAAAGGAGGAAATTGAAAAAGAATTCACCAGACGTTTTAAAGAAGAGAATATGGCATCTTCCTCCTCTCATTCCCAATAACCAAATTTTTATTTTTAACTAATTTTTCCTAATCTCCAATTCATAGCAAATTTTCCAACATTATTTATCATTAAGTTATGGATCAATAAATCGATAAAAATTTAATTTAATACACATTCAATACAATTAGAATAACTGACAAAAAATTTTAATAGGAATGGTAGAATGTTAATGGGCAATACTTCAATCAGTATAACTTTAAATGAATTAATCATACACGATTATTTTGAAAAAAAATATCCGTTTACGGATACCTCGTAATCTATTTGAATACAGACACGAATTACAAAAGCACTAAAATAGAATAAAGAATATAGTTTGAAAATATAGTTTTATAAACAAATAGTACACAATCCATGAATACATAAAAGTCATGTTTGTATGATAACTCATCAAATAAGATTCAGGTAAATATCCGATACAACAAATAAGTATTAATATCTATATAGCATTTGTATGGTTATGCAAGGTATTCAAAAAGTAAAATGCTCAACTTGTGGAACAATGTTTATGTCTGAAACTAATAGTACTCAATGCCCATCATGTCAAGAACAACAAAGTCATAGTCACAATGAACAAACTAGTAATGTAGGAGGCGGCTGCGGATGCGGTCATAGCCACTAATTTTTATTGATACTAGTTAAAACTTTTACAAAGAGAATAGAACATATTAGCATATACCTATCACAACGTTAGCCTACTAGAGTTATACACATCTTTTTCGTTTACAATTGGTAAAACTCGAGAAACTTTTAAAGTCATATTAGGAAAAACTAAACCCGCCTATAGGTCGGATTTATGTTAGTAATTATAACTTAAAAGTAGTCAATAAATACACGAAGATTTACATCTCCTATAAATTAAAACGAAACACCCAAAATAAGAAATTATTAAAGAATTTTTTGTATCCTGTATTTCATTGTTGAATTATAATTGATTGAAGGTTTATGATTTGTGTTGTATTATATAGTAAAAATACCAGGATACATTTTAAATGAAATTTTAATTGGATTAAAGACATATATTAAGAATTACTAAAAAACACCCAAAAGGCTATATTCCTATTTCTGTTTACTATTAAAGATTCTATTATTCAAAAGTTATTAAGCTATGACAATAACTTTAATAATTACAGTTAAATAAAAAAATATATTCATCTTATTTAAATGGAAATTCAGGAAAATATTTATAAAATCAAAGGTTTGAATGATACGGGTGTTTCTGTTACTCTTACCTTAGTGGAAGATATGGAGTTAGAACCTGTTTCTCAACAACAACTTATGCTTGAGGCAATTAATCGAGCTATTCCCGACAAAGAGATGCGAGATCAACTTCAGCCAATTATGGAAGCAATGCTGAAAGCACAACCTCAGACAGTTGTTCAGTCATACCCGCAAACACATATAACAATTACGATGCCTAAAAGAAAATACGAAAATTATGGAAAACCTCAGGTTGGGGATACTCTTGTTATAAACATTCTACCAAAAAAATAGTTGTTTCCTTATTAGGTAACAAAATGCAGTTATGTTGTAATTTGAATATTCCATTGTTTCCAAGACCCCAACATTGTGAAAAGATATTCATACGTTGATGTTGCTTTTTATAACAGGTAACAGGTAACTATTCACCTGATCGTTTATCCCACAATCACAAAGCAATGTTTATCATTTGTACTCATTACGGATTAATTGAAAAAAAGGTATGCTATTAAACCCAGACCGAATAGATTAAATGTCCTGGTTTCGTGCATTGTTATCTGACCACAGGATATGGAGTCTAGTTTTCAAAATATGGAAACAATGGAGCCAGTGACAATAATTCACAACAGGCAATATCATTATTCAGTTCAAAATGACTAGTTTGGGCATCAATGTACGTTATTAATGTTGTATTCAACAATGAGGTTGAAAATAGCATTGTGGTGACGAAAGAGATTTTCTTCTATTAGAATCTCATTATCGATTATCATATGAATACAGAATATACATCTGATTTTATGGACATGTGAATTATTTATAATTTACATTTCAAATAAAACGGCAGTATAACTGTCAATGCCAAAGAAAGACCTAAAAATAAAATATTAATATTTGTATATTAATAAGTAATTATATGAATAAGGAAAATCGTTCAATGCCAATCTGTTTTACACCTGACCAAATAAGGGCTTTGGAAGAATACGCAAAGAAAAAAGGCATGCTAAATTGCAATCAGGCAATTGAAGAAATAATTGAATCCCTAAAATAATTCACAACATCCAACACTAAATATAAAATCCTTTTTTTTAATATCGGATTAAAACATTCCTTATTTAAAACAAATTGCACAATTTAGTGAAATAAACTCATGGCTCCAAAAATACAAAGGCTGGATAAACACATGTTATTTCATCTCTGCAAGGATTTTATTGTGATCCTTTTTTCCCTCAAAATATACATGTTATGAAAACAAATACCACATTAAATAGAAAATTTGGTATTTATTTAAGAAGCGAAAACTCTGCAATAAATGTTCATAACATTTGTTTCTTCAAAGAGAACCAGAGATTTTATTTTAAGTTGCATATGGTCCATTTATTTCCAAAATTGGCGTCGGATTGCTTTTTGATGCTTGTCATCATTGTTTTTTGAATCTGCAAAAGAAAATAGAGACAAAAATGGAAACAAAAGGGAAACACTAGATTAAAATTTATTTTATGGTGTAGCTTTGATTTTGTGTATATGGATTTATTCAATTTTTTTAAAAGGCACAGGTGCCTAAATTGTGGCAAACGGTTTCATAAGGTGGAAAATTACATGCACCATCAAATGCTATATCATTCTGACAAAAACATATATGAGTGTTCAAACTGCGGCCTTAAATTTACAGATATGGACAAACTAAAGGTCCATATAAAAATATACCACTCCTATAAAAAAAAGAAAAGTTAATAAATCATCAAGCTTGTAGAATAAGTTTAAATAGTCTTCTATATTAGAAACAAGGAAATCTCTTGGCAATTAGTTCAGGTAAAAAATTTATTGATTCATCAAGAGCATAAAAAAGGAATGTTGGTATGGTTGCTATCGATAGTTTTGAACATAAATTGGAATTTGCATGATCATGTCCGTTAACTTCTATTGTACAGTTATAAAGAGACTGGGTGAAAAGGTCACAACAACCTTGAATTAATGATTATCCAAATCTAGGACATGTCTTTATCCTCATTAGAAATGGCACTTGGGATTTGGGCCAATACTGCCCAAGGTATTTGCGGATTTATATTCGGAATAGAGTCCAATTCCAAACAAACAGAATCATCTTTTCTTTCTGCTACGTCAAACCAGCAACTATACTTGATACAAAGTTTCTTGCGATAGAGCCGTCAAGGTCCAGATGGGGGTTGAATACGGTAATCGACATTCCTACGCTTCACTGGGATGAAATCAAAACCCTCAAAAGTTCGCTAAGTTCAGAGAAATCCAAGCCACCAGATATTCGGTAGTCAACCACAGGCATTATGCCATCATCCAATACGTCTGCATCAAGATGAATCCAAAATCCATTTAGGTCATCTCTCAACGACCTCGAAACGGCAGCAGAAGCGGCCCTGTCTATTTTTAGATCATTTATTTTCATTAGATCAAAGGCAAGCATATTGGTGCCGGCTATATCCTAGCTTCTGTAACTGGATGATTGTGCGTCGTCACGATAGCCAAATAATACGACATCCTCATCTCGAACAAGTGGTTTGAGACCGGATATGTTTGTGAGAATGTCTGGGCCTCTGCCAGTTACAATTGCCAAATCCATGTCGGCAACTTCCCCTGTGGTAGATGCCTGGGGCTGATAAAAATCAGAATGACCGTCGATGAAAAATAAACCAGGTCTTCCGGCATGCATCCTTAATCCTAAAAGAGCACCGATAATGATACTGCAATCCCCACCCAATACTATGGGGAAATCTCCTCCTATCTATTTCAGCACTGACTACCTCGGACAGAGGGATTGAAAAAGCCCTGATTGCGCTGGCATTCATTAATAGGGTTGTATGATCGCGATTTTGGTCATATGGCAAAGATGGTTGGACACGACCGGAATAAGCCGCATTTAATTTTCTCATTAAGCCACAGCCTTTCAATGCTTCGGTGAGGTACTCTACTCCTGTTGGTCGTAATCCAAGAATTGAAGGCGCATCGACAATGGTGTATCTTGGCACCTCCCTCAAACTATATGATACAAATGGGGACATGCTTTTTAGTTTATAAAGGGAACTGTCAACAGAAAAACTTGACGATGACAATGCTATGGCTTTTATTTCCACACAGTTGCCACTGAATCTTAAGTATGAAACCAATATAGGCATTGGCCTTTTGTGCCAAAGTCAAATCAGACTGTATTTGCTGATTTGGCAAGTAGTTTTTTTTTCTAACATGGAAATAGTGCCAGAGACCGCCTTCTTTGCTAACTTGAATCTTTAATTGATACGCTGAAGCAGTTTATTTATGGGGTTAGAGATGGGTACCTGCTAATTCTATTGAAATTATTAATATATTGTTTTTGACTTTATTTGTTGTACTCGTGATAATATGCTCCATATCTTTCTTAAATGAGTTCTCTGTCTCCGTATGGCGAAAAACCATCTGTACCACAAACAGTTTTAGTGTATAAAATAGGAATGATATCTGTCAAGATGTTTTGATTTTACAATTGGTTATTGTTATCATGTAAAAGAAAGATGTCAGTAGACATACCGTTTTTTACATATCGGATTTTATTAATGAAATGAAAATGTTTGATTTTATAAGTTTGACTTTGTGGATTTAAATTATGAGCGTCTTAATCCTATGTGGCATGGGTGAGGCTTTGGAATTCGTGCTCAGGGGGAACCATGTTCCTGTGTGGTCGGTATGCATGATGGAGTGCGAAGGTTTGCCGATGAAAGACATAGAAGCCAGAAAGTCATTTTCATGGTTTGTGCTAGACTGAATAAGAGTAGAAAAGAAAAGTAAGGTAATGTCCAGCATCAGGTCCAAAAACACAAAGCCCGAAAAACAATACGTAAACTCCTGTGGGCAAGGGGAAAGAGATACAGAGTTCATGGCAAATCCATTTTTGGAAAACCAGACCTAACCAACA
>JBKJYK010000045.1:0-13073 GCA_046715515.1 Candidatus Nitrosocosmicus sp. | reverse complement strand
ATTGATTCTACACCTGATGGTTGTGATTCACTGTTTTCCAATCTATATCAGTAATATGCTATAATACTAATGGATATTTCAACTTTGATGTTCTAAATTTGTTTTATTGGTTGTTTTTAAAGTAGGTTAAAATACTTTATAGATATATTAGGTATGTTGATGCTTTCTACGTCCCTTTTGAATGATCTTGTTGATGAATTCATTGAGGTAAGGGAGAAAACGATGGATATCTTTACTCCATTGGGCATAGAAGATGCGGTTATTCAATCTAGCACCTTTGGAAGCCCTCCCAATTGGCATATTGCACATGTAACTTGGTTTTTCCATAAAATACTTGAAAAATACCATAACAATGGAGTTGCTCTTTTTGAAAATAAATTTAATCTGGACTATCTGAACTCTTATTACTACAAATACGGAAAAATTTTGACAAAAAGCGAAAGAGGCAAGTACCCTCGACCCACTGTTTTACAATCTATAGAATACAGAAAAGAAATTGAAAAAAGTTTTATAGGCTTTCTAAAATCCTTGGAGAAAAAAGACTTTTCTGATAAATTCGTCTTGGATGTTTTTACGGCAATAAACCATGAACTTCAACATCAGGAACTGATGGTCTATGATTTTCAGCATTATTTTAACAGGTTTTCAGATGAAGGCGATAACTATTGCCCAAATAAATGGGGTAAAAAAATACCCCTAAGAGGAAAAGTAAACAAGGAAATGGTTAGAATTCCTGGTGGAATATTTGATGTAGGCTATAACGGAGATGGTTTTTGCTATGATAATGAAATACCTGAAAATAAAGTATATTTGAATCCCTATGAGATTGATAACTCCTTGGTGACTAACGGGGAGTTTATCGGTTTTATTGAAGATGGTGGATATACTAATTACAAGCATTGGCTAGCTGATGGCTGGGACTTGGTACAGAATGAGAATTGGTCAAGCCCATTATATTGGTATTTTGATAAAAGTAAAAAAAAATGGTTTAAAAAAGACTTTAGGGGGAATAATGAAATAGATCCTGATGAGCCTGTTGTCAATGTAAGTTTTTATGAGGCTGACGCTTTCTCAAAATGGGCAAAGAAAAGACTTCCCACTGAAGCTGAGTGGGAGAAAGCCGCTTCATGGAATGAAAAAAGCAACTCAAAAACCGTATTTCCGTGGGGAAATCATCTTCCTAGCATAGATCATGCCAATCTTTTAGAATCGTATCAATGGGCCCCAACTGTAGCTGGGACTTATCCTGGTGGAAAGAGTCACTATGGCTGCCATCAAATGATAGGGGATGTATGGGAATGGACCTCATCTGAGTATATGCTATATCCTGGATTTAAGTCCAAATTTGAAGAATACACTGATAAGTGGGCCATAAATCAAAAGGTATTACGGGGCGGGTGCTTTTCAACATCCAAAAAACAAATAAGGGTTAGTTACAGGAACTATTTCAAACCTCATGAGCGAATTCTTTTTGCAGGCTTTAGGTGTGCGAAGGATGACTTTAATTAATACCATAATTATTCCGTGCTTTTTAGTTTTATTGGGGAGAAAAATGGAAGGTGGATTGCATGCGTTAAATCTGTTTTACTCTGTATTTTTATTTTTATTGGGACATGGGAGTTTACCTTCTTTACTGTCATAATGTTGTCATGTCACCACGAGTAAATTTTTGCTAGCATATCCAATGTGGCGTTTACTCCTATTTGTTCATGTTATCACCTGCCGGGGATTCCCATCAATTTTGGAAAGTTGGAATTGATAATATTTTGATTATGGAATTTGTTAATTCCGTCCGCCTCCTCCTAAGAAGCCGGAGTTTCGGGTGCTGTCGGTTTCAAAATGGGGAATATGTTTTACTGATTGTTTGAATTGGGTTTATTTGGTGTATATTTTGTGCATATTGGCGATTTTAATCTAATCTAATCGTTTATGGCTTGATCTAATGAGAAATTGATTCCTTGGGTATTGCTGTATAGTCTGAAGTGGGGGAATTTTCCAAAAAAAATCCTGATTGTTGTCTGATTGTTCTGAGAGCCCTGTCTATGGGGTTTTGTTTTCAACATTGCTATTGATATTGCTATTGATATTGTTTTTGTTTTCAACGTGGCCTAATGATAGTCATTGCCTCAAAAAAGCACGATTATGATCATTGTAAATCAATTATTGATGGCCGCATTTGGTAAATTGTCCTTATCTGCTACAATCTTTCCTAAAAGTTAGCATAACTTATATTTTGGATAAGCCAACTGCCTCAATATGGCAAAAGGTTCCAGAAGGGGCGGTAGGGTTCGTGATAAATGGAGAGATAAGCAGTGGATAATAGTCAATGCTCCACCTGCATTTGAACAAGTTCCACTGAATTACATTCCTATTTCTGACATGAATAACGCTAAAGGGCGAGTTATTGAGAATACCTTGTATGATGTCCTTAAGCAGGATCCAACTCAGCATCAAACTAAAATATTTGTTCAGATTAATAAAATCAACTCCGGAATAGCTTCCACAATTTTTAAAGGACATGAATATGCCAAAGAATTTTTAAGAAGCCTCGTAAGACGCGGAAGCTCAATGATAAATTATGTTGATGAATACACTACAGCAGATGGATATGTATTTAGAGTTTCAGCAACTGCTTTTAGTCAAAGGAGAATAAACTCATCTAAACAACATGAAATTCGGAGAATAATGGATAATGTCCTAAAAGAAAGAATACCCCAATTATCCCTAAATGAGTTTATAAAGGAAGTCACTATGGGAAACATGGGCACTAGTTTAATGGTTATTTCAAAGAATGTAGCCATGATTAGGCATGTCGGTATACGAAAAACCAAACTGATCTCCTCTCCAGTTCAAAAAGAAGGTGATCTTTCAACTCCAACAACTGAGGGTATTGCAGATGATGATGGCGAGTTTTCCGCAACTGAGGAAGCAGAAGAAGGCATTGGGGAGACTGCCGATACCCCTGCTACTACTGATACCACTACCACCACCACCACCACAACCAATAACAAAGATAAAACCGAAAACATTTAATTTTTTTAACTCTTAACTTCTAAATTGTATTCTTCTGTAGAGTTTTCGGTATTAATTCACGCAACGGAGAATGAAAACAAGGTAATAAACACTATCTTTGACTTTATAGGACAGCCTAGAGAACCCGACAATGTGGAAACTCTAAAAACAGAGGGCCATTGGAAAAACCCTATCCTTAGGTACAAAATATCAATAAATGCGGATGTTGACAGGATCTTCGATAAGCTGTATGCCAATCTGGTTGACTCTTATGGTGAAGATGATGTAAGAAAATATGTTGAAAACAACACCGATAGAAAAAGGGTCATTTATGTGAGATTGGATAAACAGAAATTTTGCCTTGGCAAGGCCATTCTTTATGATAGGGATTCTATTCGATTGGTCTTTAAGAAGTCGAGTAAGTTTAGATCAAACTAGAGGGTGAAAAAAAATAGTTAAAGCGATAGATCTAAACATAAATCTATTTTACTCTGAAAAACTAATTAATTTTTCAAAAATCTTTTTTGGAATTGACGTTTTTGGAATGGCTTTTGATGGTGATTCCTATATTTCGGAAAGGCAAAAAAAAGATGTTATTGTTCATAGGAAGAGACATGGCGCTGTTAAAAGTTTTGATGTGGGCGAAAACAACAGTGAACATTTTTTTCTCATTAGCTCGATTTTTAAGGGGAATGCTGATGAAAGTCATCACAATGTGGACATTTTGACCATTAAAAACCTCAGTAACATAAAATCCATATTGAAAAAATACAACGGTAAAAACATGGGTATAGAGTTTTTGTTATCTGATATTAAATATAGTGACAATAGGGAAATAGCAAAGTGGTTTTATAACATGAAATGGATTTATGAAATGTGCAAAAAATATAACTTTCAATTTATTTTATCAAGTGGGGCGAACAAGTATAGCGAATTAGTTTCGTTAAGGGTTTTTAACATCCTGCTAAAAAAATCAGATATCGAGAATAAAAATTATTGGACTGATCTCAATGTTTGGTTGGAGAACAAAAAAAGGGGCGGCACTTTCTACGACACTGACTAAAAAAAAATATCGATATGCTTGTGTTTATCTGCAAAACAATAATGATTCCGTTTACTCTCGTTTTATGGGCGATTTTTATGGGCGGCTTATGGAACTATACGGTAGTATTGATTTTCACAAATCAAATGTGCGAATCGTAAATGTTGATGCTGTATCCAAAAAATTCTTAATAGTAAAATGCAAACTAGAATATGTTGACAATGTGTTGTTATCGATGTATTTTACAAATTATCCTATTGTAATTTTACCAATATCTGGAACAATCAAACAACTGAAAAAAAGAATACAAGAGTTTTTGGTATATGGGGAATTTCTATCGGATAGCTAAGTATAAACATGACCTACTTCCAATACTTTTAAATCGAGAAATAAATGGTGAACAAAACTTTTTCTATTCCTTTGTCTGATGATTCAGAAAACTGTTTTATTGATGATTGTGATACAGATATTCCAAACAACAATGCTACCTCTGATAAAAAAAAAATCAAGGCTGTGGCGTTGCTTTCCGGTGGGCTTGACAGTCAACTAGCTGTTCGTATGATGAAGGAACAAAACATCGAGGTGGAGGCAGTTGCAATCAAAACACCATTCTGTGACTTTGATTGTGGAAAAGGCTGCGGTCATAAAGTCATGGAGGTTTCCTCAGACCTTGGAATAAAACTAAAAACCGTGTATTTAGGTAAAGAATACCTAACTATGCTGAAAAATCCAAAACATGGCTATGGTTCTGGAATGAATCCGTGTATTGATTGTAGAAAGATGATGTATGATGAAGCAAAAAAACATATGGAAACAATTGGCGCAGACTTTCTGATAACCGGGGAGGTTTTGCATCAGAGGCCTATGAGCCAAAACTCAAATGCATTGTCTGTTATTGAGAAAGAAACTGACATGGAGGGCAAAGTCCTTCGACCCCTCTCTGCTCAGCTTTTGCCCAAAACAGAGCCTGAAAAGAAAGGACTGGTTGACAGATCTCTTTTGGGTTCAATTCAAGGCCGTTCGAGAAAGGAACAGTTTCAATTAGCCAATAAGTTTGATATTGCAGACCCCCCAAACTCTGCAGGTGGTTGTTTATTAACAGACCCTCAATTTGCCGTGAGAGTACGCGACCTTATGAAATATTCTGTTTCTGAACCTGGTATTAATGACGTTGAACTGCTAAAACTGGGTCGCCATTTTCGGTTTAATGATTATTCAAAATTAATTGTTGGCAGAAATCACGGTGAAAACGAGATCCTCCTATCTCTTTCGCTAAAATCTGATTTTTTAATCGAGGCAATTGCCATACCTGGGCCAGTGGCGATATTGAGGATTAGTGATAAACCTGATCTGCGCAAACACAGAAAGTTG
This sequence comes from Candidatus Nitrosocosmicus sp., assembly GCA_046715515.1. Taxonomy (GTDB): domain Archaea; phylum Thermoproteota; class Nitrososphaeria; order Nitrososphaerales; family Nitrososphaeraceae; genus Nitrosocosmicus. The sequence continues at coordinate 7,648 of JBKJYK010000045.1, read as the reverse complement.
CTATTGTCTTCTATAGGCATAGCTTTGCGTTATTCTGATGTTTTGCCTGAAAAAAACTGGCCAGTGAGAGTTACAAATAAGCAAAACAGGACAAACAAAATAGTAACTGCTATGCCTTATAGTATTGCAGAAGTGGAACAATATAGAATTTGAAAATTCTGCATAAAATAATGCCAACAAATTTTCGATATTCTTATTAATCTTACAGGGTAAATTACTTTATAACACAAAAAAAATGGTTAACAAAAATGAACAAAAAAGGCCAATATATCTAAAAACCTTTACACTTCGTGATGCCAAAGATATTTCTGAAATTAGGACTGACATCGAAAAGCACATGATACTTATAATAAGAATAACTCCCCTTGCTCAGAGAGATGTGGATGAGTTAAGGATTGTTGTTGAGGATCTTTACAAGTGCGTAAATAGTGTTGGGGGTGATATCTCTAGATTGGGTGAAGAACGAATAATTGTAACTCCACCAAGTGTCAAAATATGGCATAAAGGCATTGATACCAATTCGTAAAATGTTGATGGAAATAAAATTCCGGTTGTGTTTTTGTATTGATTTGATTTTGTTAATCACAATATTTTTGTGGCTTCCTGATTTAATTGGTATTGTGTAGGGATATTGTGCACTTTACTTGAATAACTGGCAAAATTCTGAACCTTGAATCTCTCTCCATGATTTATCAGGATTCTCCTTAGTTTTGGCTTTAACCTCGATATATATGCATTTAGCTGATTGAAGTCTGAATGTGAGTTAAAGGAATAGATTGTTTCTATTTTGCATTCAATGTTATATTTGATGTTGTTTAATGAGATTATTTTTTGTTTGTCGATAACGCTTTTTCCTACTGTTCCATTCATTTGGTTACAAATAAAGATTATCATATTGTTTGGGTTGTGTATTACTTTTTTAAGGTAATCTATTGAGTGTAGGCATTGTAGCATCGAAGATGGTAGCAACATGACGCCCGAACCTAAATCTATTTTTTCATCCATTATGTTAATAATATTTAGGTTTTTGGACCTAAAGGGGTTGTATTCCCCCGAAACAATGTTTTGATGGACTTCCCTATTTAGAAATTCAGTATAACTTTCATGAACGGAATTTACATCTACTATCAGTTTGTCAACATATATTTTACATTTCCCTATTTTTTTTTGCTTTATCAGTTGATCCAGGGTTATTATTATTTCCTGGGAAGTTCCAATTAACTGTGTTGGAATCAATACAATGCCTTTATCTTTAATGACCAAGTTGATTTTATTTATTAGTTTTTCTGTCGCTTCCTCCCTGGAGGGAAATGTGTCTTCACGCCCCCCATTAGTTGCTTCTATTAGCAACGTTTCTACTCTTGGGTAATTCCATGTGGCATTGTCCAAATAACAGCTTTTTCCAAATTTTAAATCGCCTGTGTACACAAAGTTGTGGTCACCATTACCCAAATGAAAATGAAATGACGATGAGCCTAATATGTGGCCCGAGTTATATGGTGTAATTTTAATATCCGGTGACAGGTCAGTTACTATGTTATAGTTTAGATAAATCAAATGGGAAAAAACTTCCTCAATTTCTTTTTCAGAATAAAGGGCTTTTTCCTTATATTTTTTTATGTATTCCCTATAAAGTATATACATCAAGAATGCAGTTGGCTCAGTACAGTATACTGGACCATCGTATCCGTATTTAAACAGTACCGGAACAAACCCCGTATGGTCAAAATGGGCATGGGACAGCACAATGGCGTCTATTTCAGAAGGCTTTATGCCAATGGAATCAAACCTTGGGAACATTAAAAGTGGATCATTGGTATATGTGTTCAATCCGCAGTCTATCAATATGTTACTCTCATTTGTGGTTAGAATCATGGAGGCCCTGCCTATTTCTGCAAATCCTCCCAAAGAGATTAGGCTAGCTTCGACATTTGGATCTAATTTTTCCCTGAAAATCGTTTCGCCTATTCTTTTGTAGAACTGGGTTCTGTTTTCTGAATTTTTACATGCTATCTTGTTGATTTCTTTTAACAAGGATATGCTTCTTGGGGTTTTCTTAAAGTTTAGTTTCCAACCTGTTTGATTTATTAACTTATTTGTTAACTTTTCATCATTTGAAAATATTTCATTTATTTTCCTTACAAATACTGTAGCTTCCCCAAGCGCAGGATCAAACAAAATATCTGTAAAACCTGTTTCTTTTGATGTATTTTTTTCAACAATGCTTACTACTTCGCTTTCCTTTTTTCTTATCGATTCATCCAACCTTAAAACTATTCTTTTTTTTATTAAATTTACTATGTTGGATAAAACTTGGTTATTGTTCAATAGGAATTCTGGCTTGTTGGAATATAGTGCTATTCTTGGGCCCTCATATTCTATTTTAGTTAGCGAACACTCTTTTGGGAGATTTTGTAATATGGTGGCCATAATTGACTGTTTTTCTTGATTATTCTGATTTGAGCTATAGGTCCTTGAATGCATTAAAATCACTATTTATTTTTTTTAAAAGCAACAACAAGAATTATAATAATACACAAATCATTTCAATATAAAAACCTACTTGTGCACTTTAATTGGAAATCTTTAACGTATTTATAACTTAAACCAGTTATGTTGGTTAGTGATATAATTGGCATATTCTTTTGATAGTATAGTTTATTTTTCATCGTTAATAATGTTTATTGCAGCACTGGTGGGTGTATTTGTATACGAGTATTTTTTACCCAAATCTGCGCCTGTTGTTCCAAAGGAGTCCTCTATTGCAGCAGACCTGAATAAAAAAGGCAGTAGGTATAAGCAAAACAAGAAACAAACTGATAGATTTGGATAACAGTGAGTACCATAGAAAATTAGATGCTTTTGTATTAAATAAATATAAAAAAGAGTCATTTGATCGATTAACCTCAATCCAGGAAAAATCATATCGCGCAATAATCAGAAGACGAAATTCACTTATTGTTGCACCGACTGGTTCTGGAAAAACAGAATCAGCAATAATCCCAGTAATTAGTATGATTTCATATGAAAATGACGCTCAGAACAAAAACATTGGGATCAGGTGTTTGTACATTACGCCCCAACGTTCACTCAATAACGATGTTTTCAGAAGAATCGTTAAATATGCCGAATCTGAGAACTTAAGGGTAGACATAAGACATGGTGATACTCCTTATAGTAAACGCAAAAAAATATATGAAAATCCGCCAGATATTTTGATCACCACACCCGAATCCTTGGCTATTATTTTAGTAAATGTGAAAATGATTCCACTTTTAAAAAGGTTGGAATGGGTGATTATTGATGAGGTACATGAACTGTTGCCCTCCAAACGGGGATCACATTTATCATTATGCATAGAAAGGCTGTCAGTTATTTCAAATTCATTTTGCAGAATTGGTATTTCTGCAACAATTGGAAACCTTCGGGAAGCCTCTCGTTTTATATCCGGGAACCAGGGAAAATGTGCCATCCTGTTGGATAAGACTCTTAGGAAATATGATGTGGAGATAAAGCATATGGATGGCTCCATCAATGATGTTTCCTCATTTATCATAAATTTTATAAAAGAGTACCATTCATCCTCGGCAGTATTATTATTTACCAATACGAGAGATGAATCAGAGTTTATTGGAACTGTTTTAAAGAACCAAAACAGCATCCCTATTCACATCCATCATGGCTCGCTGTCCAAGGAAGTCCGTGAGGAAACAGAGAACCTGTTGAGGTCTGGTTTTGTTGGAATAGTGGTTTGTACATCGTCACTGGAGTTGGGTTTGGATATAGGCTCAATAGACCTTGTTATCCATTATGGATCCCCTCGGCAGGTATCAAAATTAATTCAGCGTATTGGAAGAAGCAGGCATACACGCAGGTCCTCTGCTAAAGGCATGATTATTACCCATACTTTTGATGATTTTATGGAGTCTGTTGGAATAGTCAATAGGGTAAATAGAGGGTCATTAGAACCGCAAATACTCCATAAGGGGGCTCTTGATGTTTTGGCTCATAATATCATAGGGGTAACACTACAAATTAAACAGCCTGTACCGGTTGGTAAGCTGTTTGAGCTTTTTAAGATGTCCTATTCGTTCAATTCCATTTCATTTTTGGATTTTCTGGATTGCATTAATTTATTGAAGCTCACGCGGTTATTGAGATTTGATGAAGAAAAACAAACCATTACACGCAGCGGAAAGTCATTCAGATATTATTATGAAAATGTGTCAACAATACCACATGTAGTAAAGTTTGATGTAGTCGATTCTATCAGTAAAAAAAGAATAGGCACACTAGATCAACAATTTGTGGGTGATTACGGTGAGAAGGGCAATGTTTTCGTCTTGAAGGGTTCTCAATGGCGAATACTAACAATTGATGAAGGTAAGCTTCAGGTTCATGTAGAGCCGCTAAGTGGTGCTCCCATTAATGTTCCTTATTGGGTGGGGGAGATGATTCCTGTTGACTATGAAACCGCAAAAATGGTTGGGGTGGCCAGAAACAAGCTGTTTGATGTCAATGAATCGTCCCGGGCAAATTTTTTTCTTTCGCAATTTGATTTGTTGTTTTTGAAAAAATTGTCTAACAAGCTAAAATCTATAAAGATGATCCCAAACACTGAAAACATTGTAATCGAAACTGTCTTAAACCAAAACATTGTGGTTGTTCATAGCACGTTTGGATCAAAGATTAACAATACACTAAGTTCATTGCTATCTACGTTTATTTCCTCAAAAATGGGCTATGTGATTGAAACTCGTTCCGATCCTTACAGAATCCTGCTAAGCTCAAACAACGTAAGGCTAAGGAAAAACCATTTTTTTTCTTTATTTGAAGATGAGTTTGATGTGGAGTCTGTATTGATAGCATCGTTTGTTGGTACCTATAACATAAACTGGAAGGTTTGGGGGATAGCCAAAAGGTTTGGTCTTGTATCTAAAGAGGCTGTATACGATAAAAAAATTGCCAGGATGCTATATGATAGGTACTATAAAACATCTATAAGCAAAGAGTCAATCCGTGAGCTCATACATGATAAATATGATGTTGAGAAAACATCCATGATTATAGAAAAGATAAAATCAGGCAAAATAAAAATTCACTGGCTTGAGACCGATGAATTTTCGGACTTGGCGCAGCCTATTTTATCCCACTCCAAGAAATCTGTTTCTGCTCCATTGAGCATGGAAAGCGGGATTCTGGAGTTAATCAAGGAAAGACTAACCAAAACCAAACACAAATTAATTTGCATTAGGTGCGGTAAATGGGAACGTGTTTTCGAAACTGGGGGCCTTCCTGAAAAAATTCATTGCCCGTTCTGCAAGTCTAAATTGATTGCTGCTACCTTTTGGTCAGATAGTGATCTGAAAAATATAATTGAAAGAAAACTTCGAGGATCCTCTTTGTCAAAGGATGAAGAAAACAAATTCGACAGGGCTTGGAAAATAGCTTCTCTAATAAATAACTTTGGTAAATTGGCAATATTTGTTTTGTCCGGTCACGGAATCGGTGCAGACACTTGCGCAAGAATTTTGCGTAACTATGTCGATGATGGTTCACTGTTGAAAACTATTTATGAAACTGAAAAACAGTATGTGATGACGCGGGGATTTTGGAATACCTAGAGTTGTCTATCAGGAAAAGAACCTGACTCATTGTTTATGTTTTTATCTTTATCTTAGCTGATTTTTGTTATGCTTGAATAAGGTCTTAAAGTCAATTCTGTTTTGCCTTCCCTGCTTGTAGTAGCGGCTACTGCTTTTATCATTATTCTCTCCCCTATGTTCAAATTTCTTAACTCCCTGCTTGTTTCTCTCCATGCTACCAGTCTTATTTCCCCAGTATCGTCTCCAACTATAGTATCAGTTACTGGTATTGTTTCCCCGCCTTTAGTGTTTATATCCATGGTATTGGGTGATTGTAAAATAATCGCCTCAATAAAAAATGGCCTGTTTGAAACTCCTATGTTTTTTATTTTTGTGTCCAAACTTGATGACAAGGGAATGTTCTTGTCTTCGTTTATTACTTGGATATAGGCGTCCTGGGTTGATATCTCTATTGTATTCCCTAAAATCCTTGTGGGAAAACATTCTATTATATCATCAGGATTTATCTCTATATCAAATAGATTTTTGTTTATGTTCACCATGTAATACTTTTCGTTTTCATCAACTGCAATACAGTTTATTTTATCTTCATTGTTATATTCGTTAAATGACATAATCCTTAACATATAGCTATCAACGGTTTTTTCGCTATCTATAAAATCGATAGTTGTACCTTCGTCTCCATGAATTTCTATATCCCCATTTCCATAATTAGGATTTCCCTCTTTGGCTTTAACGCCTATCAGTTTTATTTTTTGATTGGTAGTTAATGTTTTGGGTATGTTTTCTTCATTGATATTCCAAATTATGGTTCTAATTTGTCTGCTATTGCTGTCATTAGTTGTTTCAAATTGCAAAGACTTTGAGTGTTCCCCTCTTATGTTTGTGAACTCTGATATTCTTGGATCTGTATTGATTGTTCCTAAAATCACCAGATTTTCTTTTGGACTTGCTAAAGTGTCTATGGTTGTTGTTATTTCTTCAATTGTAGGAACGTTGTGTTTTTCTTCTTCAGGTACATGCTCAATGGTTCCGCTGCCGCTCAAATTGATAATTGGCTTACCATCCATTCCCGATTTTACCTGACCTTTTGAGATTTTTACCAGATCCCCTACCGCGATACCTGATTGCTCCGGTATGTTTACAAATTCGTCCCAAAGTTTAATTTTTATGCTGGAGTCTTTGTCATAAACCACAATAATTCGATTTTTAGTTTCTTGATTTGAATCTCGTTTTAAAAACGATCGTATCGGATGGATGGATATGACCCTTCCTATTGTGGTAATGTCTCTTGCCCCAACAAAAAGATCTTTTATGTTATTTTCGGGTCTGTTAGTTTTGTCAAATGAAACCCCTAAATCTGCAGCAACCAAAAATAATGCACCTTGGTCAGTTAGATATCCGGCGCCTACTTTTCTTTTCTTCTCCTCTATCATGTCTCTTAATTTTTCAAATGTTATCTCTTCTTTTTCCTCAAGTATTGTCTCAATCATTTTATTATAATCTAGTACCAAGTCCTTCTGACCTGTTTTATTTAGCATAAATTAATTTTAAATATTTTCTTTAATTATTAAGGTATAATTCATAATCTGACGTCTTGCTGCCCACTACATTCTATCCAAATTATAATACCCAAACACCTTTTACCATTTGCCATATGTGGTCCCTTCAAAGTCCGTTGAAAAAATGAGTGTGTTTTAACTTTTATTTTGCTTTCGTTTTACTTTATCTAATTGGTAAATGATTTTGCTTAAACTCAGCCTTCCGCTTTTATGCAATATGTAAATTAATGATAATGAAATACCCAAAATTAATAATAAAACAGATGATGCAAAGACGAATCCGAAATCTTGGTTCCCTGTTTGGTTCCCTGTTTGGTTCAAAGGCAAATCATTTCCTGTTATTTCTATAACTTTTGCATCCTTGCCAAACTCTATTAGTAGTGCCCGATTGGGGATGCCGCCAAAAAAATTATTTGCAGTGCTGCTTTTGGTGGTTATGGCTGTGGTGCTGTTTGAGCTTGAGTTCTCTTGGTTTCCCTT
>JBKJYK010000044.1:0-10774 GCA_046715515.1 Candidatus Nitrosocosmicus sp. | reverse complement strand
CATTTAATATTTCAAAGTAGTACTGAAGTAAAAATGCAGATATAACTGGGGATATGGTTATTGTAATTTTGTCTTTTTCATATTGTCTATATAATAATCAATAAAGCCGGTAAACTTAAGATAATTTAAGATGGACATTATGTTTTGCGGGCTGCCTAATGTTGACTGGGCATTTGTTGTTTTGGTCATGGGCCCATCTTCTGTTGCTTCCTGGGGGTCTTTAATTATCTTTTCATAAAGATTAGAAATTGATTCTGTTATAGCACCATTAGTCTGAGAAACTGAATTAAGGTAAACAATTGTTTTTAAAATATTCGTGTAGTAGTCAATTAGACTGTATCTCATGGTGTCCAAGGAACTTTTCAATTTGTCTTTTGTTTTCATTATCGAATATGGCATCTGAGATGGCGATGTTGAAGTTACTGACGATGATGCGGATGATGGTGAGGTATTGTGGCTTTTGTTTAATTTAATTCACTATTATAATGCTTTTTGGTGTTATTTATTAGTTAGTCAAGGATTTTTCGTCTCCATAGTTGTCACCGCCTGTAACTGACTGGCATGTTTTCCCTCATTGCTTATTCTTTTTGCGGTACATGCAAAACGCAACGCATCATTTGAACTGGGTTTGCTTTGTTTTGTTGACAAACATCAGGCATATTTTGGAAGGTACAAACAAAATAAGTAGTCAATTACTCATCCTTTTTTTAAAGGCGCGTTAACAATTTTTTTGAAGACCCCCGTCTATTAAAAATATTTTAATTGATAATTGAGATAAAGTTTTTATAAACTGTTTCAGAGCATTTGTGTAATTCTGTAACTTTTTTTTCCACATCAAACACTAATTCTCGTTTGTCCACATTTTCATTTAAGATCTCTTCATGGTACACTTTTATCCAGTCAAAAATCATTTTCGATGTCACTTCCAAGTGAAACTGAATTCCATAGGTAGTCTTATGCCTGAATGCCTGCAAATAAAGACCGGAATGGGACAGTATCTCCGAACCCTCAGGCAATGCAAATGTATCCCCATGCCACTGGAATACCAAGATTTTTCCATCGGGAATGTTTCTAAACAGCGAATTTTTACCGTTTTCCGTTATATCGACAAAATTCCAACCAATTTCTTTTTTACTTCCAGGATAAACTTTTCCGCCACAAGATTCAGCTATGAGTTGAGATCCCAAGCAAATGCCCAAAACAGGAACTCCCATCTCAAGTGACTTGACGATGAGCTCTTTTTCCTTCAATAGGTAATCAAAATTGTCGTTTGCAGACATGGGGCCACCCAATATAAAAACTGCATCAAAATTGCCTACATTTTCCGGTAGGGTTTGTTTTGCTGCAAGAACCTCGTTGATTCTATAGCCATCAGACAAAAGAAATTTCTCAAAACTACCCAGAGTTTCGCATGGAATATTTTTAATAGAGAGAATTTCGTTTGAATTTCCCAATATTACTGTGAGTAAGATCCTCTTTAAAAACATTATATAGTAACCAGGGTAATTTCTCCCATAAAGAAAATATGGATTTTAAAGAGATTGTGATTTTGACATTAAGTTCATTGAAGGAACGGAGAACCAGAAACATACTCACAATTTTGATGATAACCATGGGGTGTGGCTTGCTAGTGTCCCTTAGCAGTTTGACTCAAGGTCTCATATCATTTGTAGAACAAAATTTTAAAAAAATCCTACCGAACCAGATAGTCATTTCAAATTCAGAAAAAATTCAACAGTCCAATCTGGAAAACATCCAAAACAAACTCCAAGTTCTGTTTGACCAAAACCTGACCATGATAGAAAAAAGAGTGCCTTTTGACTACAAGGCCATAAACTATTTGGAAGGCATACAGGGCGTGGAGTCGGTAGAGCCGGCGTTTCAAGGTATGATAGTATTGAAGAAGGGCAACAATTCAGAAATCTCCAACGTCATTGCAACAAATTTTAATAGTTTAAAGAACATTATCCCGGATCTTGACAATAACCAGCTAACGCAAGAACCCTCAAAAAAAGAGAACCTTATAGTAATCCCTCAAAAAATAAGCAAAACCCTTTTTCCGCAAAATGGAGACAAAAACATCAGTAGTGGGGAAAGTAGCAATGCAATATCCATCCAAAACATTAATCAAGAAAACATAGTATCCTCCACAATGAAATCCGATAGCAATGACGATAACAATTTCAATGTCTTAGCAACCATCAATTCAACTGGAAACCCAATAATAGACAACTCAGTGTTCATTGAAACTGAAAGGGGTAAAGAAATCCTCAATAAATCCAATGACTATGACATAGCCTTTTTAACCTATAATGATGTTGGAAAAGTGGACGAGATTGTAAGAAACATACAAAAGAATTTTAACAACCAGGTTACAATTTTAAACTCCCTGGAAATCATAAAAACCCTGACCAAATTTATTGTGGGTGTTTCCACCTTCATATCAAGTATAGCAGTATTCTCATTGATTGTGGGAGCAATAGGAATAATTATCACAGTGTACACATCAGTAGTTGAACGCACAAGGGAAATAGGAATAATAAAGGCACTTGGCGGCACAAACAAAACAATATTAGGCATGTTTTTGACAGAGTCTGCGATACTGGGCATACTAGGCGCCAGTATTGGAATCCTATTTGGATTTTTGGGCTCCCATGTTCTTTTGAATGCCTTCTTGTTCTTTCTGAACATCCCAATAAAAATCACCCCCATATTTAACATAGTAGAAATATCCAAGATATTTTTCACAGTGATAGGTTTGAGTGTTTTTTCCGGTTTGTATCCGGCTTACAAAGGATCAAAAATTTCACCGGTTGATGCACTTAACAAATATTCATAGGTTTTTGTCAGGTATTAAAATGTCATAAAATAAATACCCACAATTTCTATATGTTAACATACACGGAATGAATAACTTTTCTCCACATTCTTCCCCTGCTGCTGATTCCCCTTCTTCTTTTTCTTCTGGCAATGTGTTAACTAATGATAATGACGATTATGACGGTAAAGGTTCAGATGTTAAAAAAAAATTTGCTTTATCAGAGAAAATGTCTCCCAAGGGAGATCAACCACAGGCAATTAATAACTTGGTTTCCGGAATAAAATCAAATAAAAGAAAGCAAATTTTACTTGGTGTTACCGGAAGCGGTAAAACATTTACTATTGCGAATGTAATATCAAAATTAGACAAAAACGTTTTGGTTATTTCCCATAACAAAACTTTAGCTGCCCAGTTATATGCAGAATTTAAAGATTTCTTTCCGGATAACAACGTTGGGTATTTTGTGAGCTTCTACGACTATTATCAACCCGAAAGTTACATGCCACAAACTGATACCTATATAGAAAAGGATACCGAAGTTAATGAGAAAATTGAGCAAATGAGACTCGAGGCGACCTCAATGCTATTGTCAGGTGAGCCAACCATCATAGTCGCGACAGTCTCATGCATTTATTCACTTGGCTCCCCTACAGAATGGAAAGAGCAGTCAATAATACTAAAAAAAGAGATGAGAATCAACAGGAAGTCAATTATACATAAACTAGTAAAGATCAGATACGAAAGAAATGACATCAGTCCTGAGAATGGAACCTTCAGGTTAAAGGGAGACACTATTGACATAATACCTGGATATTCAAAGGAGATGGTCAGAATAGGCCTCTATGGTGACCTAATAGAGAATATTTTCGTTTTGGATAAAGATACAAAGGAAACACTTAGAGAGGAGAGGACAATAACCATTTTTCCAGCAAAACATTACCTGATTGATGAAAATGTGCAGAACAAAGCAATTGAATCAATAAAAGGCGAATTGGAAAAATGGTTGCCCCAACTACCGTCAGAATTAGAAAAACAAAGGCTAAAGTCCAGGACAAATTATGATTTGGAAATGATTTCAGAACTAGGATACTGTAACGGAATTGAAAACTATTCAAGGCATTTTGACGGAAGAAGGCCTGGCGAACCACCATATTGTCTTTTAGACTTTTTTGAAGAAGACTTTTTGTTAGTAATTGATGAATCCCATGTCACATTACCCCAAGTGATGGCAATGTACAAGGGAGACTATTCACGGAAGAAAACATTGATTGATTATGGATTTAGGCTGCCCAGTGCATTTGACAACAGACCGCTTAAGTTTGAGGAGTTTGAAGAGTATTTTAATAATGTGATTTTTGTTTCTGCAACACCTGGAAAATATGAACTAAGCAACAAAGACAGCCTAGTTGAACAGGTTGTAAGGCCAACAGGGCTTTTGGATCCGGAAATCGATATCAGAGAGACAAAAACACAAATCAATGACCTTATAAGGGAAATTAACAAAAGGGTTGAGAAAAACCAAAGGACCCTTGTTACAACACTAACCAAAAAGATGGCCGAGGATATGGCAGAGTTTTTATCAAAAAAAGAAATTAAGGTAAGGTATATTCACTCAGAAGTCAACGGGATAGAGAGAACCGAGTTATTAAGGCAACTACGGTCAGGGGATTTCGATGTTCTGGTTGGTATTAATCTACTAAGGGAGGGGTTGGATCTGCCCGAAGTTTCGCTTGTGGCAATAATGGATGCGGATAAGGAAGGGTTTTTAAGAAATTACACCAGTCTGGTTCAAACTTTCGGTAGGGCTGCAAGAAACATAGATGGAAAGGTGATTTTATACACAAATTCGGTAACTAAATCCATAAAGGAGGCAGTTGTCGAAACAAATAGAAGAAGAAGAAAACAAATTGAGTACAATGAGATCAACAAAATTGAGCCAAAAACAATCATTAAATCAATTCCCCAAAGGGCTTCAACCATATCAAAATTTGACATAGACCTAAAAACAATGACAAGAAATGATTTGGTGGACTTATCGGTCAGAATAGAGAGTCAAATGAACAAATTCGCAGAAGATTTAGAATTTGAAAAAGCGATTGAACAAAGGGAAAACTTACAAAAAATAAACCAAATTTTGCTAAAGGCATAACATTAAGAGAAAGAAATGGAAAGCAAAATAATCATCAAGGGAGCAAGGCAACACAACCTAAAAAATATAAATCTAGATATTCCGAAGAACAAATTAATAGTTTTTACAGGTTTATCCGGCTCCGGTAAATCCACTTTGGCTTTTGACACAATCTTTGCCGAGGGTCAAAGGAGGTATGTTGAGTCACTGTCAGCGTATGCTAGGCAATTTTTGCAAATAATGGATAAGCCAGACGTGGATTCGATAGAGGGACTGTCACCCGCAATAGCCATCCAACAGAAAACCACAAACAAAAATCCGCGATCCACCGTTGGAACAATAACAGAAATCTATGATTATTTAAGGCTATTGTTTTCCAAAATAGGAATTCCACATTGCCCTGAATGCAACAGAAGAATATCGCATCAATCCATCGATTCAATAGTTGAAAGGATAATAGAAATCGAGAAAAGTCTTGACAACAAGACAATATTTGTATTAGCACCGATAATTAGAGAAAAAAAAGGGACATATGAAAAAGTTTTAAGTGATTTAAAAGACGAGGGGTATCTAAGGGTACGAATTGATAAAAAGATAATAAACCTAAATGAATCTGAAAAGATTGATCTAATACCTGGGACAGAAAAACAAAAAAGACATTCAATCGATGTGGTCATAGATAGAATAATTTTAGACCCAGAAAATATAGAAAAAGACAGAATTTTTGAATCCGTGCAAAATGCACTGAAAATGGGAAAAGGCTTAATGATAGCCCAAATCGGAGACAATGATCACATATTTTCGCAAAAAAATGCTTGTCCGTATTGCAATATTAACCTCGGTGACATGGAGCCTAGGTTTTTTTCATTTAATTCGCCTTTTGGAGCATGTACCAAATGCAATGGCCTGGGAATCGAAATAGAGTTTGATCCGGATTTAATAATCCCGGACAGGAGCAAAAGTATCCTAAATGGAGGAATAAAACCATGGTCATCGGGGCAATTTGTAAGCTTTAGGACATCAATGCTAAAAGATGTAGGAAGGAAATTTGGCTTTAATTTGAACACACCCATAGAAAAAATGAATGAAGAGCAGGTAAATGTCATTTTATATGGTACGCAAACCAAAATAAACTACAACTATACCTCAAAATCCAGTGAAAGCTCATGGGAATACACTGGAAGGTTCAAAGGAGTCATACCAACATTAGAGAAAATATTCAATGAAACAGAGTCTGAAGCAAAGAGAGAAGAAATAACAAAGTTTATGAAAGAAAAGCCATGTGAAAAATGTAAGGGTCACCGATTAAAAAAAGAAGCACTTTGGGTAAAAATAAATGAAAAATCCATAATGGAAATCTGCAACCTACCTATTGATAAAACAATAGAGTTCTTTAACAACATCAACCTGTCACAAAACGAGGCCATTATTTCAAAACAGATTCTAAAGGAGATTAAAAGTAGGTTGGAATTCCTGTTAGGTGTTGGATTAAACTATTTGAACCTAAACAGAAAAGCGGGAACACTGTCAGGAGGCGAATCCCAAAGAATAAGACTAGCAACACAAATAGGATCCAATCTAACGGGTGTTTTGTATGTTCTGGATGAACCCACCATAGGATTGCACCAAAGGGATAACGCCCTTTTGATTAAAACTTTGTGTAGGTTAAGGGATCTTGGAAATACGGTAATCATAGTAGAGCATGATGAGGATGTTATTAGAAATTCAGACTGGATAATAGACATTGGGCCTGCGGCTGGCATCCATGGGGGCCAAGTAGTGGCATCCGGAAAAATGACAAACATCATCAATAACGAAAATTCCATTACAGGGGAATTCCTATCCGGAAAGAAAAAGGTTTTGGAAAACTTTGAAAGAAAAGAAAACAATGGAAAGTTTTTATCCATCATGGGAGCTTGTGAAAACAACTTAAAAGACATTAATCCAAAATTCCCCATAGGATTGATAACCGTTGTCACTGGCGTTTCTGGATCGGGTAAATCCACTTTGGTCAACGACATCTTGTACAACCATCTGATGAACCAATTTTATAAATCAAAAATAACAATAGGAAAACACAGGCAAATCCAGGGTATAGAGCACATAGACAAGGTTATAGGAATCGATCAATCACCCATTGGAAGAACACCAAGATCAAATGCAGTGACGTATGTAAACGCGTTTACCAAAATAAGGGAGATTTATTCACTGACCCAGGATTCAAAGGAAAAAGGGTACAAACCGGGGAGGTTTTCCTTTAATCTGCCGGATGGAAGGTGTGATGTTTGTGAGGGGGCTGGAGTGCGTAAAATAGAGATGCAGTTTCTTCCGGATGTTTACATAACTTGTGATCAATGCCATGGAAAAAGATACAATACAGAAACACTTTCAATTAAATTCAAAGGTAAAAACATTTCCGAAGTACTAGATATGACTGTTGAAGAAGCCTTAGAGTTCTATGGGAATAATTCGGCCATATCAAACAAATTAAAATTATTGAATGATGTGGGATTGGGTTATTTGCATTTGGGTCAATCGGCAACGACGCTGTCTGGTGGGGAGGCACAAAGAATAAAATTGGCTACAGAGTTATCCAAAAGGGATACAGGCAATACGCTTTACATTTTGGACGAACCGACCACAGGCCTGCATTTTGCGGATGTTAAGAAACTTTTAAAGATTTTGCATAAACTGAGGGATATGGGAAACACAATAATCATTATAGAGCACAATTTGGATGTGATATCTGCAGCTGATTGGATAATTGATTTGGGTCCCGAAGGTGGGGATAATGGAGGTCAAATAACAGCGTATGGACCACCTGCAGAAATAGTCAACAACGAGACAAGCCATACTGCAAAATTTTTGAAAGGCAAAATGCCACAATTTAATCTCAATGAACAAAACCTTATCAGAATATAAAAAAACAAACTAGCACCAAAGAAATTTAAATAATTTTAAATCTATATACAATAGGCAATTGGAAATAGAAACTCCAGGCTATAGTATAGAGCAAGCTTATCCTCAAAAGCCAGGTGTTTACATAATGAAGGATATTCAGGAAAAGATTATTTATATTGGTAAAGCCAAAAATTTGCACAAAAGAATCAAAAGCTATTTCATAAAGGACAATATGGCAAAATCAAAGGACAAAACATCTATTTTAGTTTCCAGAATAAGAAAAATAGACTACATAATAACCGATAATGAAATTGAGGCCTTTTTGCTGGAGTCAAACTTGATAAAAAAATATCGGCCAATATTTAACATAGAACTAAAGGATCAACAAAGATACACATACTTAAAAATAACCGATGAAAAGTTTCCAAGGTTAATAGTAACAAGAAGAAACAGAAATGGGGAATTTATGGGGCCGGAGGGCGAAATCTTTGGGCCATTTGTCAAGGGAAGCTCAAGATACCTAACAATAGGCCTTTTAAGGAAAATGTTTAAAATTAGAATCTGCAAGCAGTTGCCTAAAAAAGAATGTTTGGAATATCACATTGGTAATTGTGACGCCCCTTGCATCAATAAAATTTCACAACAGGGATACTATAAAAATATAGAATTGATAAAAAATATTTTAAGCACAAACAATGATTTTGATGAGTTTTACCTTAAATTAGAAAAAGAAATGAAAAATGCGTCGGATAAAAAAGAATTTGAAAAGGCAATACACATCAGAGACACACTGTTCCGTTTAAAAAACTTACGATACCATCAGAGTGTGGAAAACACTTTTCAAAACAGCCCCGTTGAAGAGTATATAGGAATAATCTATGAAAAGGTTCAGAATATCGCATATGTTATGACACTGATAAGTAAAAGTGGGGTAATCAACGATATGAAAAAATATCAATTTGACTTGATTGCAGACAATACCTTTGGAAGTTTCATTTCCCAATATTATTATTCAAATCCAATAATACCCAGCATCATTTACCTCAATGAGGATTTACCAGAAAAACCAAATCTGGAATTAGTTTTAGAAAAAATTTCAAAACACAGTGTCAAAATAAAAACTATAGGCAACACATCCAATTTTGATGCAACACCATCAGATTCTGATCAAAACATCATCCAAGACAATCTAGAGTTTAATTACAGTAATAAGCCAACAAATGACAATACCCAAAATGGCGATAAAACAAAGATAATGGAACTTATCACCAACAACTTAAGGATGCATGTTCAAAAAAACTACGAACCAGCACTAGAGGAATTGAAATCACTGCTGAAATTAAAAAAAATCCCTCACATAATAGACTGCTTTGATGTGTCAAACTTTGGAAATGATTTTGCCGTTGGAGCTTGTACCAGGTTTGTCAACGGAATGCCACATAAAAGCGGATACAGAAAATTCAAAATCAAAAACACATCCAGTCAAAACGATTTTTCAATGATGGAGGAAATAGTAAGCAGAAGATACAAAATTCACGACAATCCAAAAACAGGCAAGAAAGAGGAGGCCATTGGCAATCATAAAGATAAAACATCAATTGAAGATAGTGATGATGATTTACCCCAACTTGTAGTTATAGATGGAGGAAAGGCCCATTTGGGTGTGGCTTTAAAGGCCCTAAAAAAAATTGGATTGGATAAACTAGAATGCATTTCGTTAGCAAAGGAAAACGAGGAGATATTCACACAGTTCTCAAACAACCCAATAGTCATACCCAAAAATAAAAAATCACTGAAAATACTACAGCACATAAGGGACGAATCTCACAGATTTGGCCTAAACTATAATAGAAAATTACGAAAAATAGACATCAAACAACAACAACAAGTTTCTTTCCATCAGTAAAACGATTTTCTATCGGTGTACAAAAAGAAAATATGCTAACCGCAAACTTCAAATACATCATATGTATATCCTCATATGCCTAAGTCTTGTTTATTTACGCAACTTCCAAAACTATACGAATTGACAGCATTTTGGTCCCAATCAATAAATGATCATCACAATGAGTTTGAGCAATACCTTTATTTTGTCATCTGTTAAAATCATTTTAAAATCATATGCAGACGGTTTATTACGGCAATTCAACATGTTATGATTGGCATATAAATAATATTTTTATCTTATTGCAAACAAGAAAGAAGGGTTATTGAAAACTCCAGGAATTGTAGTATCAGGCGTAACAAGTGGGGTTGGCAAAACAACCATAGTAATGGCAATTATACACAGGCTACAAAGAAATGGATATAAGGTACAGCCCTTTAAAATTGGCCCAGACTATATCGATCCTACCTACCACAATGCAATAGCAAAAAAAAGATCCAGGAACCTGGATGTGTGGCTAATGGGTAAGAAAGGCATTATGGAATCTTTTTTCAACGCCACACATGATTCGGATTTTACGGTCATGGAAGGAGTAATGGGTTTATTTGATGGTCTCTCAGGAAGGAACAACTTTGCAAGTACTGCACATGTTTCAAAAATATTGGACATTCCCATAGTTTTAGTTGTAGATGCACGAAAAGCCGCAAGATCTTTGGCTGCCATAACCTTAGGTTTTATAAAATTCGATAAGAAAATAAATATTTCAGGTGTGATAATAAACCACATTGCAAGTGAACGGCATTTAAAATATATAACAGAAGCTTTTGAAGCAAAAATAAAGGTTCCGATAATAGGCAAGATTTTTAGCAATAAAGAAAATCAGATGCAAGAAAGACATCTAGGATTGATACCAACAATAGAGATGCACCCAAGCAACCTAGATAATATAACGGAAAGCGCTAAAAGGATATCTCAGGATATTGACATAGAAAAAGTATTAGAAATTGGGAACAGCGCAATTATAGGCGGTAAGGGAAAC
>JBKJYK010000043.1:0-11721 GCA_046715515.1 Candidatus Nitrosocosmicus sp. | reverse complement strand
TGCTCCAACACTGCTTCCAATGGCGTTAGGAAAGACTAGAATGTTGTCTTTCAATGTAAGGTTGTTTAGTTTGTGATTTGTGTCTGTTATCTGACCCGTTTTTAGATTTAGCATTGCAAGAAAGTTTATTGGCTGTTCGGAAAATAGCAATTTCCCCCTTGTTATCCCACCAACAATCTTTTTGCATTTTATCATCAATTTGTTTTTCCCTATACCCTACTGCCATATATTTTAATTTGAATAATCTTTTACAATTGTTTTTACATCTTTTAATGCTACAGATATTTTATTTGACGTCTTCATATAGTATGCTGCTTTGACGCTGTTTGTCACTATGCTGTCATAATTTTCTTTATTTATTAGGGGTGTAAGACACGTGCATGCATCACAAATGAATTCTACACCTGATTTTTGTAGTATTGATGCTATTCCGAGTTCTTCTGATTTGTTGAATACTGATCGTGGACAAAAAATTTTACAGGGTTTTGTAAACTTTTTTCCTTCCATTAGCGTGGAAATTTTACAGATCTCTCCCAAACCCAGCTGAGGGCTTCCAAATGTGATTATTTGGCCATCTTCTGATGTATTTAGTTCGTCTTTTGTTTTATTAAACTCCTTGTCACCAAAGCTTATTTTTTCATTGTTTTTGGATGATTCTTTAATCTTAAACATTCCACAGGAACCAGAAGTTCCTATTCCTGCTGATAGTGATTTAATGTTCCAAAAGTCTGTTTTTTTTGGTATATTGCATAACCCAGTACAGCTTTTTTTCATTGTTTTTCCAATAAAATAACCTAATAGACCATAATCTAATTCGTTCTCAATTTTTGACTCGTTTACTATTTCTGTAGTTGGGTTCCTATGCTGTTCAATTCTTAGATCCGAATAGGGTGCCTTCCCTACAATTGCGCTGGCAAGAGCACTTAGTGCACTTTCTTTATTGGTTATTAGGTTTAGATGTGAGTTTGCTAAAACTGCTGCGTTGCTCTCTGCAAAACTTACTTGAGTGCTTGATTCTGGAATTGGCAATATCTCATATGGAATACACGAAAAAGTCGGTGTAATCCCTATCTTTTCGTAATATCTGGTTATTTCAAATTGTTTATCAATAAAGTCTTGTGGCAAATCTGGTACATTTCTTCTATCAAATCCCATTGGATTCAATGATGATTTAACTTTTACTCTGCTGCCATCTTCACTTATTTTTCTTAAAAAGTTTAACCCGCTGTCTCCAATGGTGTTGTAATTAACCCCAGAAATGTGTGCCCACTGAATTGGTATCAGATTTTGAGCTTCTGTTGCTTCTCCTATTGCAACCAAAATTCTATAGGCCATGGCGTTGGCTTCTCCATATTCTCCAGAAATTGCTTTTTCCTCATCACGAGTAAGTTGCATTATTAAGTGTAATCTTTTATGTTCTTGTGTATAATTGTTTTATAAAAAAATCATGGTAAATACAGCACCATTTTACACCTATTACCCACCATCTTTTTGATGACATAAAAATAATAAAGATTGCCAAATGATGTTTCTAAATGTGTCATGGATTATAAGGTTCGATTTATTCAGAAAAGATTTTAAATGCTGAGATTTCCAATCTTATCTGATTTGTAATTCATATTCAAAATAGAATGTACTAATAGGGACCAGCCCATCAACATATGGGTTTTGTCTTTAAAAAACTATAAATTTTGCCTTGGCTCTGGGGATTGCCAGAGGTGTTTCTAGATAATAAAACAGGACATTATAATGATCAAAGATATTTTAAATTCGGCTATGGATGCGCTGCAATTATAATACAAAAAAACTTTACAATATAAATTTATACAATCTATATTAATATTACATGCGAATTAAGGTTGAATGTGGAACAAAATCGAATAAACGTGAATATGTGCATTAATAAAACCACTATGGTGTTACTCTTGACATTGTTCTTGGAAATAACGCCACATCTTTGATGTCCTCAAAACCTAGTATCCATCTTAAAATTCTCTCTATTCCAAGCCCAAATCCTCCATGGGGTACTGAACCATATTTTCTAAGATCTAAATACCATTGGTAGTCTTTGGGCTCAAGATTGGATCTTAGAATTCTACATTTCAATCTCTCCAAATTGTCTTCTCTAATTCCTCCTCCTGAAATCTCTCCATATCCTTCCGGTGCCAATAAATCAACTGCCATTCCAGTTTTTAAATCTTCATCGTTTTGTTTTACATAAAAAGGTTTAATTTCTAACGGATAATTGATGACAAATATGGGATTATCCTTATCTTTTGTTAATTCTCTCTCTGACTCTATATTCAAATCGTCACCCCATTCAATAACGCGATTTTTGTCCCCGTCTTTGATTTTGCAATCTTTAGATTTGAGTATGTTTATTGCTTTGTCATAACTCATTTTCTCAAACGGAATTGAAATTCTTTCTAGTTTTGTCTTTGAATTTGTATTCAAAAAGTCAAGTTCTGCCGAATTGTTTTCTATAATCTTCTCAATTAAGTTGAAAATTAGTTTTTCTTGAATGTTGATAAGGTCATCAATGGTTATCCATGGTGCTTCTGCTTCTAGATGTGTAAATTCTGCAAGATGCCTTATTGTCCTTGATTTTTCTGCTCTAAATGAGGGTGTTATACTCCAAACTGGACCCAAACAATAAATCATTGATTCTAAATATAGTTGGGAACTTTGTGATAGATACGCTATATCATCAAAATATTTAACTTTAAATAATGTGGACCCTCCTTCTACCGCACTTTTAACTATTATTGGGGGGGTAATTTCCATCCAATTTTCCATATAAAACCAATCCCTTGAATATTTTAACAAAGAATTTCTGATTCTTCCTATGTTAATCATTTTTCTGGTTCTTAAAGACAAATGCCTGTAATCTAAAAGTGTTTCTTCACTTTGGTATTCACCTACTGGGTAATCTGTTTCTGCGATATTAAACAATGCTATTCTATCTGCTTTGATTTCGTATCCATCTTCTGGAGCCCTGGAATCTTTATTTAATATGCCTGTAATTTCTATCGATGACTCTATAGTTAAATTTTCACATAATGTTGAAGGACATACAATTTGGATAATGTCACAGCGATCGTCTCTTAAGATGATAAATGTCTTTTGTTTTTGTTTTCTTAATCTATGAATCCAACCCTTTAATGTGGTGGTTCTTCCAATATTGCCCTCGGTTTTCAGGTCTGCTATTCTCTTAAACAATGGTTATAAAATAAAATATTTATTATATTTTTATATCTGTTATATAAATAAAAAGCATAACCTATAGCCATGAGTTCTGTGGATAAATGTTCTATGGTGTTGTTTCTTGTGTTTTTAAGCATAGTACAAGAGTGTCTTTAAGACTGGGTTTTCAAATAAATGGGGTCCACAATTGTCAAATCAATTTACCAGTATAATATATTTGAAATTCTTGATGTTTATCATACGGTTTTATAGTCGTCATATCTTTAACATTAAACTGTTCGTTTTGATGGTTGATATCATCTATAAAATATTATCAATACCATAAAATTATAAAAATCACTAAAACATATCTATTACTCTTAGTGTTGCTCTGTTTTTATTTTTTAAATATGTATATAAATTGGATAAAATGAAAAATCGAAGTCGCCTAGAAATAATAGCTATGATTTTAGAAACTGTCGGAGATAGTGGTGCAATACAAGCTAAAATTATGTACAAAGTATACCTTTCTTTTCTCCAAATGAAAGAGTATTTGTCTCAGATAATGCAACATGGATTGATCATTTATGATGATCGAGCTCAAATTTACAGAATAACCGACAAGGGACGACGATTTCTAATATTGTATAAGCAAATGACTGAATCAATTACAATGACAAAACCTATATTGTAACCTTTTTTATTTGGTATCTATAGGTATTTTTGTCTTGATATATAATTTATAAATCAGCTTTTTTTTATATGCTGTTGTGATTTTCGATACTGGTATATTACCTGGAGAATTATCCGACAATTCCTTTAAAAAGATCATTTTACAAAAAAATGAAGAAATAGTGGTTGGTAAAATAAATAATAAACTTTTTGCTTTTAATAATATGTGCCCCCATAAAGGTGCATCCTTATCAAAAGGAAATCTACATGGCGATAATATAGTTTGCTATATGCATGGTTATGAATATAATGTATTTACAGGGAAATTGGAAAACATGAAATCATGGAAAAAGGATGATACTTGGAGGGAGCAAGTATCAGCTTGGAGATATTCCGACGATTTAAAAATTTATAATATTTATGAAGAAAACGGAAAAATATTGATAAATCTAACCTGATTATCTTCTACTTGGTTTTGTCCTACTCTGGAACTGAGTCGCAAACAATCTTTCCGTTTTCTATTTTAATAAATAAGAATCTGTTGTCCTTAAAAATTAAAGTTAGTTCGTTGTTAGTGTCTTCAACATCTAGTAATTCTTGCCCTTTGATTCCATCAAACTTAGCCATGTGAAAAAACTATTGTGAGTTATATTTAAATTAAGTTATATTTCTGAAACTTGTTGATTTGTAATTTCTATTTCTTCTACATTTGATTCTTTTGTTATCTGATTTTTTTCTATGTATTCATGCTTTCCCCATGATACGTTAATTGTAACTGATATCTTGTTTTTCCCTTTTTTTAATTTGTCTGTTCCAATTTCTAAATCTCTTTGGAAATCAAACAGTAAATTTTTTGCTTCCACTTCCTCTAGAGGATAAAAAGGGCTTTCTTCTTTTACAACTGTTATCCATATCCTGTGCTGAATCTTGGGATTTCTGGTCCAAAATAAGATGGCCTTTCTCAATAACTTTTTTGATTCTATGACTTGACCGTTATTTTTAATATCTAGTTTGATTATTAATCTTAGTATGTTATCATATTTGTCATAGGCTTTTTCCCAATTTTTCTGGGTAAATATTTCTCTTATCATGCCTTTGATGCTGAAGTTCAAGCTTAAGGCAATTTTATCGCCTGTTGATTTTTCTTGTGATTTCTTTAAAACTACGTTATTGATAAAACTTTCATCTTTATTCACTTTAGACAATTTATATACTGAGAAGGTATCATTTATATCCTCAATATGTAGTTGTCTTTTATATATGCATGCTGAAGTTACACATGCAAAGGATAAAGAATTAGAATTTAGGATACTTGATGTAGATATTTCAGTTTTATATATTATCCAACATGAGATACAAAAAAATGATGATGTCAAATTTGCCGGAGTAATACTAAAACACCCTCTTATTAGAGAATATATGCTAAAAATATTGACTACTAAAAGTGATCCCCAAAAATCTCTATTAGAGTCTGTTGATTTAGCTGTACAATATACAAATGATCTTTCGGGTATGTTAAAATTAACCTTGGGAAATTAAAATTTAAATTAGTTGGATGATAATGTTACAATGATAGTGGTAGTGATTATTAAATGAAGTTTTGTCCGAAATGTGATACCCGAATGAGAAACAAACCCGAAGAAAAAATACTAATATGCGTAAAATGCGGACATAATGTTGATAACGAAGTATCAAGTTCTGTTAACTCGGGCAATATTGTTGAAACTGTTTCTAATTATGGTTATTCTGAAAACACTTTAAAAATAATGGATACGGATAAACCTATAGAAGCCTTACCCACAACTAACATCGAATGTCCCAAATGTTATAATAATTTGGCGTTTTGGTGGATGTTGCAAACAAGATCTGCCGATGAAGCTACTACTCAATTTTACCGATGTACCAAATGCAATCATACTTGGAGAAATTATTCATAAGCATGATTATGCTAATTCTGAATTATTCCGTCTTTTTTGTTATTCAAATCAATAATCAAAATCGGTCAAAATGAGTAATTTGATGTTTTCAGCAAAAACAAAGTCTCCTGACCAATGGAAGGTGATAACTTCAGCTATATCTACTTTGGTTGATGAAGCGACATTTGAAGCGACTGCAGAAGGTATTTCGTTTAGAGGCATGGATCCTTCACATGTTGCATTGATTGATATTTTTTGGCCCAATTCTGCATTTGATAGCTATAAGTGTGACTCTGAATTAAAATTTGGTGTCAGAATTTCTGAATTTTCTAAATTGATTAAGCGTACCGATAAAAAAGATGAACTTGAAGTGTCCATTAGCGATGAAGATATGTTGCAAATAAAAACAATTGGTAGTTATAAGCGAGAATATAAAATGAGGCTTATTGAAAGCGCATCCGCTGCTGCCACCCCATTACCTAAACTATCTTTTAGTTCAAAATTAGTATTATCTTTGTCTTCTTTTGATAAAATTTTATCAGACATAGAGGTCGTTTCAGAATATGTCGAAATTTCCTCCTATTCTGATAAAATAGAATTTTTGGGTAAAAGTGATACTGGTGAAGCTGACGTAATTATGGAGCCCAATAGCGAGGGTCTAGAGGAAATTGAAGTCAAAGAAGATTCCAAAGCAACATATAGTCTTGATTATTTGTTAAAGATTGTAAAATCTATAAGTTCGGTTGGGGTATCTGCCGCAATTGAATATTCCACTAAAATGCCAATAAGACTTGAGTTTAGAATAACAAATATCGGAAGAATTCATTTTTACCTTGCACCTCGAGTTCAAGATTGAGAATTATCATAACAAAAAAGTAGAATAAGAAGAGCTTGAGTTGAGATTTACAAAATAAATTTAAAATAGTTATTAATACTTTAGTCTTTTTTAAATTACAAATAGATACGTATGAAAATAATAATGAAATTTGGTGGTTCCGTTCTGAATGAACCATCAAAATTAAACAAGATCATCAAAATATGCGCGTCCTTTAAAAATACCGATGGCGTTAAAAATGATATAGTTTGTGTCGTTTCTGCTTTATCTGGTGTAACTGATAAAATTTTATCATTGACCGGTCCAATAATGAAAGGTAACCGTGATGCAATCAAAATCTTTGTAGATGAGATGAGATTCATTCATATAAACTTAATAGAGCAAACAATAACAGATAAAGTATTACAACTTGAAGCTAAAGAAATTGTTTTAGGTATTATAGATGAATTTCAAGATATATTAGATGGTTTGGTTTTAATTTCGGAAATAACTCCACGCTCATTGGATCATGTTTTGTCTTTCGGGGAAAGACTATCCTCTCCAATCGTTTGTTATTCTTTACGCAATGAAAATTTAAAATCAGAATATTATACGGGCAAAGACGTTGGAATCGTTACAGATTCTAACTTTGGAGAGGCAAGACCTTTAATGAATACTACCAAACTTAGAGTAAATACCAAACTTCTTCCATTACTTCAACAAGACGTAATACCTGTTATAACGGGGTTTATTGGTACCGATCAACATGGGCATATTACAACATTGGGTAGAAGTGGTTCTGATTATACAGCTACCATAATCGCGTCATGTATCAATGCAAATGAGGTTTATTTATGGAGTGATGTTGACGGCTTGCTTACTGCTGACCCTTCGATAGTGGATAATGCTCGGGTACTTGATGAGATATCATTTACAGAAGCTGCTGAAATGGTTTTGTTTGGCGCGAAGTATATTCACCCAAGGGCTTTGGAACCTGTTATGGACTCTAACATACCTTTGAAAATTCGGAATGCATTCAATTTATCACACCCAGGCACAACAATTACGCATGATGTAAAAATTTCTGATAATTATATCAAATCGATAATTGCAATAAGAAATACAGCTTTATTGGATGTTGGGGGTGGAGGCATGGTGGGATCCCCAGGCACTGCTGCTATTATTTTTGATACCCTAGCTAAAAATAAAGTCAATATTATGATGATTTCTCAAGGTCCGTCAGAGTCTAGTATTTCTATGGTGCTTAACAAGGATGATTTAGGCAAAGCTATTGCGTCCTTAGAGCTAAAACTGCTTGGCAAACTGATAAAACATTTGAGTGTCCAAGAGGATGTATCGATCGTCACTGTCGTGGGTTCGGGTATGCGTGGAATTAAAGGAATAGCCGGAAAAATCTTTACTTCTGTAGCGAAAGAAAATGTAAATGTTATAATGATTGCACAGGGTTCATCAGAATTAAATCTGGCGTTTGTAGTCAAGGACGAAGATTGTGATAGGGCCGTAAAATCCCTTCATAAAGAATTCGGTTTGGATAAAACACAATAAATGATGATCTTGTTTTCTTTAATCAATAACTTTATTATTCTTCATTAAATGTGCATTAGCGTACCTTTCTCTTCTCTCTTTGTATTTATTTACTTTTTATTGCTGCCTATAATACTAAAGAAAAAAATAAATGAAATACATTTAGTATTTTTAATATGAGCTTGGGAAAATTATTTGTTGTTGGTGTGGGTCCTGGTCATCATGATCATATGACTTTTCGCGCTAAACAAGTTATAGAAGAAAGCAAAATCATTGTAGGATATGAGACATATGTTTCCTTGATAGGTGACCTCATTGAAGGTAAGGAGGTATATCGATATCCGATGACCCAGGAAGTTGATAGAGCTAATCAAGCTATTGAATTTGCTGAAAAAGGGAATATTGTGTCATTGGTTTCTTCAGGAGATCCAGGAATATATGGAATGGTTGGTTTGATATATGAGATATTGGCAGAGAAGGGTTGGAAAAAAAATAATGGAATTTATGTTGAATGTATTCCGGGGGTTTCTTCCCTTAATTCCTGTAGCGCATTAATAGGGTCTCCTCTAATGACTGATTTTGCAGTTGTTAGTATGAGTGATCTCCTTGTGCCATGGGAGATAATTGTAAAAAGAGTCGAAGCAGCTGCATTAGGTGATTTTGTTACTGTAGTATATAATCCATCTAGTAAAAAAAGAATCCATCAATTACAGGATGCTAGAGATATATTTCTAAAATATAGAACACCTGAAACCCCTGTAGCTATAGTTAAAGGTGCCTTTAGGGAAAGCCAATCGATAGTTATTACGAATTTGGAAAAAATGCTGGATTATCCTGATATGATGGGCATG
Source organism: Candidatus Nitrosocosmicus sp. (assembly GCA_046715515.1). Lineage (GTDB taxonomy): Archaea > Thermoproteota > Nitrososphaeria > Nitrososphaerales > Nitrososphaeraceae > Nitrosocosmicus. Next base: position 2,740 of record JBKJYK010000043.1, on the reverse strand, counting down.
ATCACAACTATTATTATTGGTAATTCCTCATCTTTTAATTATGATAACATGATGATAAACCCACGTGGTTATAGATCAAAATATCAATTAGTTAAATAAATTCTCTCTCTCTTTTAGTTATCTATAAATTTGTTATTTTATTTATCATTATAATAAATTGTCTGATACTGCTTTTACCTATGGTAATATTATATTACTCTATTGTATTTTTGATAAAGATAAAAAATCTGCCTCCTTGTTATCTACTTCATCGCCATCACCTAAAGAAGATAAAGAAGATAAAGAAGATAAAGGCCTTAATCGTGATCTTATAAATATTCCCGACTACATCATAGGAAGGGTAAATTTATGTATTGAAACTTTTAATGTCATTATGAATTCCAAACCTGATAAACACTATACCTCAATTGTAATAATATCTAAAAACGATCATACCAAAGAAATCAAACAAAAATTAATTGCAGGCGGTATATCGGAGCAATATTTAGAATATGATAGTTCTTCAAAAAATATTGAATCTGCTTTTAATCGTGTCCTTAATCAAATAACAAAGCTTACTAATCCTCCATGTATTTATTTTATAGGCTCCGTTTGGCAAAAGGATATTTTTGATTCTATGGTTGTTTCAAAATTTAAGGGATACAAGGTATTGTTTGAGGGTGCATTAGATAACAGGCCATTTGATGTTGTTCAAAAGGAAAAGCGTTTGGAAGAGCCAAAAAAAGGATCCGAATATTATAAGCGGAAAATAACCAATAAATCTATTGATGCATTATTAAATTATATTTTTCCAAAAAATAAAAGCAAAAACAACAACATCAGTAAACCATAATATTTGATTTTTTCTTATTATTGAATTTATGTTAATTGGAAAAGTTTAATATTCGAACAAAATGATATCAGATATAACGCGGCCATCGTCTAGTTTGGTTAGGACACTGGCCTTCCATATACAAAGTATGGAGAAAGCCCGTAACCCGGGACCTTGTTTACGTAACAAATAAGGCGGGAATTCAAATCCCGGTGACCGCATTAACTATGGTAATTCATATGCTGGATTTTCTGTATTGTTTTAGGAAAACTGCATATGACAATAATTTTGCTGCTTATATCTTCCCATATACCTTAAACTCACGTTTTGTGATATATAATATTCTATAGTCATAGATATATAGATTCAAAAGACTAGTCCATTATCTTTTATCGCTGTCAAAAAGGATTTAATATAATGATTCACAGTGAATATGGGGGTGTAGAAAATATGTGCCAAAAGCAAAAGTACAACTTCAATATACTTATCCTCAAACAGATCTTACGCATTTCTTTCAGTTTGTATGTTTTCTGCTTCAGCCAAATTCAATTCTATCCTTGCTTGATCTCAATCGTGGAACACTTGGACCACCAAGGTGAACCCGGTTTAACGCGTACATAGGGATCCCAAGGTGAACCTGGACCAATAGGACTAGATGCTTCAATGTAAACGAGGGTCTATAGCAACATTTAATGTAGTTAAAAGGCAGTGATTGTGTAGAAACCACCCCTGAAACCTTTAATGATGCAAACGCTTGATGTAATACCTGTAAAATAGTTATTGGCGGAGAATATAAAAGGGAGGCAATATTCTTTGGCGAAAGTCCGTCTGTTGTTTTATCGGTGCTCTCAGTCCCGATTAATGCCTCATTAAATACTATTGGATGACAGGTTGAGGCAACTGTCCAGGTAATTCCATTAGGTGATTTATCGCATAAGATGAATATTTGACTTTGATCCACTAAAATCTAAAGATACCTACAATTAGGTCATCACTGTTTTTTTTCTTTAGCTAAAAACAGAACAACGTACTGATAGCATTAAAATCCATTTTAATTCAATTTGTGAATATTGATCATATCAAATTTCATATTTAAAATATGGTGATTTTTATATTGGATTGTTTTTTAGAATTACTTTATATATGATCAAAAACTTTTACCTGTTTTTTATGCTGATCAATTGCACCAAATCATTGGTATTGGGATATGTGAAATAAAATATGAATAATGATTTTAATCCATCCATATCCTTCTGTCCAACATGACTTAAACAATATGCTCTAATTTACTTGGCCAAGGGTTTTGTCGACAACTTTTATTTTTCCTTAAAAGTAACAATTGAATTTTGCATTTTCTATAAATTGGATAATAAACTAAAAGAACGCCATAACGGCAAAAAGGTTCAAAAGTTGTTGGTATCTTGGTATTTATTTATCAAAGTAATGCCTTGATGATTAATCCAAGAGTAGTTCCATATACTATATGACCACAAAAACTGACTATTACAGGGCCTCTTCCAAGGGGGTGGTTCCAAATGGATAACCCTGTAATGGGTTTGTGAATTGGGAGGAGAGTTATTACCCAAAGTAATATTCCATACACTATTCCAAGTATTATAGATAATGGGTAATCGTTCCTGAAAAATATTGAGATGAAAAACGAATAAATAAAAGGAAAAATTATTGATGCAAGTGCGCCATTAATAAAATGCAGTATCAATATTTCTACATAACTAACAGTACTGCATTCTTCTCTTGTGAATTTCCTTTTTAGTTTTGAAGTCAATATTTGGTTTTCATGCCATTCAAGAATTCCTTCAATTCTCCAAATCCTCCAGAATGGAATTTCAAATATTGTCATCAAACAAGTAGATATCAAACCTGCAATTATTCCATTAACTATGTTTGTTTCAATCAATATGCTACAAG
>JBKJYK010000042.1:0-7132 GCA_046715515.1 Candidatus Nitrosocosmicus sp. | reverse complement strand
CGAAGCTTGTAACAAGGCCATTAAAGCTTTCACTGTATGGTCTCCATGCTGATTGAAGTGAGTTTATCACTGCTTTTTGAGACTCGATGTATTCCTCTGAAATCTCTTTGGCTGTTTGCAGTGATTGCTCTTGATAACTGTTAACAATGTGATTGTAACGTGGGATTTGGTTTCTTGACTCGTCTATTGACCTGCTGATGTTGTCTTTGGTTTGGTCAAGTGACCTGTTTATTGATTCACTCAAATCATTAGAGTTTTGGTTGTTGTTTGTATTGGTATTGGTTTCATATGTATATTTTGAGAAGCCGGCGTTGTTGTTGTTGCTTGCTGATGTTGTTGTTGAATTGTCAGTTTTAGTTGTCATCATTATTTGTTAGTTAAACTATTATATAAACTTAGGTATTATATGGCTTTTAGCGCCTTTTGCAACCATCATAAATAAAAGAATCGTCTTTTTGTAACATAATCAAGTGCGATTATAATCATAATTTGTTTATTATTAATACAATCAAAATTAAAATAATTTTTTCATCACTTATAAAAGAAAATGTAGTAGTGGTTGTATATCATATCCAATAAAAATATTTAAAAAAACAGATTGTTGGTATTGCCCTAATCCCTAAACCGGCCCCTATCCACCCAATGAAATATCCAATTGCCTTTTTTGTGGATAACAACACACTTAACTGCATATTAAACACATTAAACCACATCAACTAATTATTCTTTATTTTTGATCTTAACATTAAATTATCTATTGTTATAGTATAATATCCAGAATGAAATATATTCCTTTAAAGCAACCTTATGCGGAGTTACTTGCGATTGGTAAAAAACCATTAAAACAAGAGGATGGTCTACCAAATTCAGAGGGATATTTTTAATACACGCCTCAAAAACTATTGATGTCGAGGCTTGTAAATATTATGAGATAGATATGGATAACACTACCAAAGGCGCCATAATTGATAAATCTGTTATTTATGATGTAAAGAAATATCCAAACAATAATGAATTTGTTTTAGATAAAAACAAGTATTTATCTTTAAAGAAACTTGCCAACAATAAAAACATGTATGGATTTTTAATAAAAGATGCGGTCAAATTCGATAACGCTGTGCCCTGTTTGGTTAAGATGGGTTTTTTTAATGTGCATGAATCATAGTGTTTCAATCGTTGTTGTGATAATAATTGTTAAGGTAAATAGAAAAACGCCAAAGTTAAAAAGGTTAAGATGCTTCAACATCTTGATTGATAATTATTTTTAGGATATATAGTGATAAAATTGAAACAATTATGTATTGCAATCTGCCATATAATAAATTATCAAAGCTGTCCACATTTTATTCATCTCAAACAAAAAATAATTATATAATAGTCAGTCCAAGACTTCTTTAGACATTTTTGCGGTCTGTATAATATTCTTTATTTCAATATCTTTACTTTTACTTAAGATTTGTGAGATAGACGGTTTAGCTTTTTCGCCAAGAATTAACGTTTCTTTTCCTTTTATGTTCAAAATAACGGTCATTTTATGCTCTTTAAGGATTTTTGCGAAATCTCGAGCATCTTTTATCAAATCCCAAAAACTTAAAGTTTCATCTGTTTCAACCAAATTAAAAAAAGACAAGTCTAAGACATCGATTACAATGTCTTCTTTAAAGTCTAAGGATAAAAGAGGAGATTCATTAAAATCTACTAATATGTTGCCTCTTATATTCAAAAAGAACACTATCCCTAGGCAGCTATATATTTTGATGAATCACTAATTGTGCTTGTATTAGGGTTTGCATCTGTGCTTGGTGATTGTTGATCTTTATGGGATGAAGTCGATGTTGATGCAATGACTAATTTTCCATCTATTACCCATTTAGCACCACCTAGTTCCTTTCCCCCAGGGCCACGAGCTTGTGGGACATCTATTGTAAGGTGATCAAAGGTGTAAGTTACAGCGACGTCTTTACTTACAAGCTTTTCTATAAGCTTTGTAACTATTTCTGACATATTTGATCCTTTTTGATCACTGCTATTACCTTGTTCTGATGATGATTGAGATGAATTACTCATATTCTTTTATATATAACATTGTATATATAGATATATTACATAGTTTGAGATTCTTTATTTTATAATAAATTTTAAAATGCAGTATAAGATAATTTACAAATATTATATTGTAATATTTTTATAAAAGTAAAGGTAATGATCATTACTGGCAACATCTCCCATAACACATGAGAAGACCGAAGTCTTGAATGGAATAGACTGCATAACCAGAGCGCAAATAAAGATGTCCAAAAATGCAAAGAATGTTATTCACATGTATGGCGACTCCAAATCACCATTGACAATAATGCAAACAGAATCCTTAAAAAAGATATTTCTTGAGTGTGTCAATAGGGGCATAAAATACAAATACATTACAGAAATCACCAAAGATAACATACCATACTGCAAAGAAATATTGGAAATTATTAAAACAGGTGAACTTCGACATCTAGATGGGATCAAAGGAAATTTTGCATTAACCGAGTATGAATATGTGGCCACTGTCACTTTGTATGATGCACAACCAATACAAGATATGATTTACAGTAACGCAAAACAAATAGTGAAACATAACGAATGTCTTTTTGAAACATTGTGGGATAAATCAATACCCGCAGAACAAAAAATAAAAGAAATTGAAGAGGGTTTAGAATCAGATGTTATAGAAATTATTAAAAATTCTTCAAGAGCAAAAAAACTCTACCTTAACCTTGTCAACAATGCAAAAAAAGAGATTATGATAATATTTCCCACCGTAAATGCATTTATACGCCAGGATAAGGTGGGAGTCATCAAATCATTGAAAAAAGCGTCCAGAGAATCTGATGTAATGATTAGAATCTTGATGCCTATAGAGAGTTTTAACCAGGATGAGCTTGACTCCATGTCATATGGTGATTTCCGCCAACAAAAAGAAACAATTGGTTCCGATTTTAAAAACACAATATGTTCTGAAAATTTTGGTAATATAGACATTAGAAATATCAACCGAATGTCGGAGGCAAAAGCTACCATTTTGATAACCGACAGAAACCAATCCTTGGTTATGGAGTTAAAAGACGATACCAAAGATACTTTTGATGAAGCAATAGGATTATCAACTTATTCTAACAGCATTTCTGGAGTATTATCTTATGTTGCTATTTTTGAGAGCTTATGGATAGAAACTAAATTATATGAGCAGCTAAGGGCTCATGAAAGGATGCAAAATGCTTTTATCAACATAGCAGCTCATGAACTGAGGACGCCCGCTCAAGCTATTTTAGGATTTAGCAGGCTATTAAAAAAACATCCCGAATTAAAAGACGAATTGGTGGATGGAATGTACAGAAATGCATCAAGGCTTAAAAAGCTTATTAACAATATATTGGATGTTACCACAATTGAAAGTCAATCACTGCATCTGAACAAAGAAAAATTTGATTTAATTTACGTAATATCTAATTTGGTTGATGAGTATCGTCATCAAATTAAAAAGACAAACAGCAACATCAAATTAATTTACGGTAATAATAATGCCATATTTATAGAATCAGATAAGGAAAGGATAATACAAGTTATTTCTAATTTAATAGATAACGCCATCAAATTTACAAAAGATGGCGGCGAAATAGATATCTCTTGCGAGGTTAAAACGGAAAACGATCATAACAAACAGGTTGTTGTAGGTGTTAGAGATACAGGGAGTGGTATAAATAGCGAAATATTTCCAAAGCTATTTTCAAAATTCACTACAAAATCATATCAAGGTGCAGGTTTAGGGTTGTTTATTTCTAAAAACATCGTTGAAGAACATGATGGTAAAATATGGGCCAAAAATCATGAAGGCGGGCAAAAAGGCACGACAGTTGCTTTTAGCTTGCCGTTGAAAATAAACATCCACCCAAACAACCGAGAAAACACGGTTGAGAATAAGGTAAAAACCTAATATGGAAAATAAAAAAATTTTAATTGTTGATGACGAGCCCGATCTTACATTTGTTTGTAAAATGATTTTAGAAGATGAGGGATTTACAGTAGATGAATATACTGACCCCCTGTTAGCTTATTCTGATTTTAAGCCAAATATTTATGATTTGCTCATTCTTGACATAAAGATGCCAAACATGGATGGATTTGAATTGCACAGAAAGGTAAAAGAATTGGATAATACTGTTAGGGTATGTTTTTTGACGGCAGGTGAAAAGTATTACGAAACGTATAGAGAGAAAGAATGTTCTTCTTCAGGTAAAGATCTTTTCATTCACAAACCGATTGAAAACAAAGAGTTGGTTAAAAAGATAAATAAAATCTTGAATGCAAACTAACGGCAGTTTTTTGTAAATTATATATCCATGAAAAGCAAAGCATTGTTGTTTTTTTAAGCGAGTATTTTATAAAAAATTCTGATTAAGGCCATATAAAATATTAATGGCATATATCCACGTTTTGAATAATTAAAACATAATGTGTAAACGCCTTCTTGATTTTATTCAACATTTCAAGATAAAAGCAATAAACTAATTCTTTAAATTTTAACAAATTTACGTTATCTCAATAGACAATATATACACAAATTTAAAGCAAATATAATTTTCATTATCGCTTTGCCATATTGTATAAGCAATGCATTTTAATTTGATTAATCTTTGTATTTTTGCATTCATCTTATCAAATATCAAATGCGATTTTCTTTTTTATGACCAAAGAATTGATTTTCAAGTTAAAACATCATGTCAAAACATTAAAAAGACAATTTAAAAATGCTTTTTGAGTTCTCAAACATTAAAAGGTCATATGAATCCCTATCAAGTTCGAGTTTTTGGACAAAGCTGACATATGACTTAATGTTGGATATAGGCCAGTCACTTCCATATAACAGGCGATGAGGATTTTCTACATAATTCAACATTTCCGTGATTTTGCCAATATAGTGCCTTTCGCCAGATGATGTAAAGTTCCCAATAATCAGGCCGGAGATATCGGCGTACACATTTTTATTTTTGTATAGCACTTCCTGGCAATCAGTTATCCAAGGATTACCTATATGGCACATGACGATTTTTAAATCGGGGTTATCCACTGCCACATCATCCACATTCAACGGATGCGCGTACTTTATCTTGGCTTTGTTGGAAAATGCATCACCTGTATGTATCATCACGGGGCAATCAAATTCAGTACACATGTCATAGATCACTTGATATCTTTCATCATAAGGATAATGGTGCTCATATCCACAGTACAGTTTGATCCCCTTTATCATATCATCTTTTATCCATTTTCTATAATTTATTAAATCTTCTCGGCTATGATTGTCTATTGTATATCCCGCTATAACTCCAATTTTATTTTCCAAATTATTGAGATTTATAGATTCAATGATTTGAGATGTTGAGGGTCTATTTACATCAACTTTGTAAGAAGACAGTATTAAAGAATAAACAATGTCATTATCCTCCATAGCTCCAAGTAATGTATTCAACCTTTCCTGTAATGAGAGAACCTTATTGTCCGTCTTGTTGATTTCATCATAATTATTCAGATGAATATGACAATCTATAATGGACATATCTTAAATAACCCCATTTTACAAAATCCCATATTGTGGATTTAACCATTCTACAAAACTAGCATAGTTTAAAGATCGTTTATCATAGAGATAATTTGGAAGTATTTTAATGAATTTGAAACCATTTTTCAATTGAAAAGATAATACGGGGTCTTCGAGTTCACCAACCACTACTTTCTTTGCATATTCATCAGCGGACATTGATTTTGCAAATTTATAGTAGTCATACAATCTACCACCAGCTATTATTCTTCTTAAGTTCAGCTTGATGGCTAAATCCTTTCTTGAATTATAAAGCATCGTTGCAATACCCTTATGACGAAATTCAGGATGCACTGATAAATCTGCGCCATACAGGCTATCCCCGTTAGGATTATGATTAAAAAATGATCCCTGTGAAGTAATCTCATTCCACGTGTGATCGGCATAATCGGTCTTTAAAGAAACTATTAGGCTACTGGAAGAGCCAACCAATCTTCCGTTAACTTCTGCATATAACTGACCTTCGGAAAATATACAAATATGCTTGTAAAGAGAATAAGATGGCCATACCATTCCATATTCAGCCATATCGGAAAACGACGCCTTTTGTAAATCTATTATTTTAGAAATATCGGTTTCAGTTACATTTCTTATTGTGACTTTATTGGAAATAATATTAATGTATATTCCTCCTATTTATACCAATTTCCAATTCATCATAGTATTATCCGTTAGTTGTTGGTTATTTACAATATCTTTTTTCTAAATTCAAGCCTTTTTTATGGAATAGGTATGAATACTGGCAATTCCTGGTAGTTAAGGGGCTGTTGAGAATTACACATGCCCCCATTTGAAATTCTCACAGTGTTTCCAAGATATGGAGAGATTAAAAAGATTGCAGATAGTAAAATAAGAAGATGCAATGAATGGTTTATGGTCCAGGCTATTTGGAGATATACCTAACTCCCTATCAATACAAACAAGACTTGTCCATGACTTTTTAGATCCTTGCTAAAACGAATCCATCATAGATGGAATATAGACACATATAGATTCAACTTTAGAATGCCGCATATATTTAGATCATTTTGAATATAATGAAAAAAACGAGGGTAAAAAGTATATTTTGTTTAGGCATTTTCGGATACAAATTTAGAAGATGTTACTATATCATATACTCTGAAAAGTCATGGTGTACAGCAAACAAGAAATAAGCATAAAAAAATAACAGTATGGACAATTTTAAAAAATATTATTTGAGTATATAAAGTAGATGCATTATTCTTTTTCATAACCCCACAGGCAAGTTAAACAGGAAATCACTCTTCTGTTCTTTATACCCAATGCATTGTCATTTCAGATTCAAAAGATTCAATAGGCCTGACCTATAACTGTGTCTTTTACATAACACAACAATCAAAGTCCAGCGTCAACAGCTAGAAACTTCCAAAGAATTCAATTTAATCGGTATTCAATTCTTTTGATTGATATGCAAACGAATCCACAATTCAAGTTTTACTTGGTTGTGCATATATTAAAAAAAGCATACCA
>JBKJYK010000041.1:0-2998 GCA_046715515.1 Candidatus Nitrosocosmicus sp. | reverse complement strand
GTCCAACCGGGATGTGCATCTTTCATTATTGGCTAAGGGACACCTGTATCCAACATCAATGTTATTCATGAGGCGTTTTTCGTAATCCATCATTTGCTCCAGCAAAAACAGTCTTAGGTCAAGTGTCTCCTTATGAAGGCTCAAAGAATTTGTCTCTATCCTTGTAATGTCTAATACATTGGTTGTCAACGACATCAGTTTTTTTGTGTTTCTTAATATAGTGTCAATATAACCAATAATTTGGTTTTTGTTTATCACCACATCCTGTGAACCTTCTGATGCACTTGGGATTATAATTGATTTGAGCATTTCAGAAATCGCAAGTATTGGTTGAATTGGATTCCTCAATTCGTGTGCCGCGATATGGATAAAGTCTTTCTGAAGCGTTTCACTTTTCTTTAATTGCTGGAACAGTTCGGTTTGTTCCCACAAATTCTCAAAAATGGAAACATAGGATAAAACTCCTGCCTTGCTGTTGGAATAAGTCGACAACCCCACCGCTTCGTGAAAAGTCTCTTTTGTATCGTCCCTTAGTTCCATCACCAAGGACACCTTTTTGTCAACTATGAGGATGGTTGATCTTGCCTCCAATAGCGTTTGGATATACCTTACCTGAACACTGTTGTTGGTGTTGCCTAAGTCGTTTATTGAGTAATTGTACTTTTCCAGGCTTTCGATTAGTTCCACAGTATTTTTGCTTTTAGGAACCAGCATCCTTACTTTTACGCCTCTACCTGTTACGGCACATGCTATTGAGTCAATAATCCCCAATTTGTGCTGTCTTAGAAAAGCGTTGGTGGTGGGAAGCATAAGCATTATCTCCTTGCTTGCGGAATTCAATAAATCCAGGTATATATTTTCGGCGTTGGCCGACCTTGAGATTACATCCACCCTTTCAGTACCAAGTCCCCTTTCAATGTCATCTATAACGTCTATCGCGTCTATTCCGTTTTTCCACAGTTCCTCAAATACAGTTTTGTACTGGTTTATGTAGAGACCATCGTTGCTTGTAAACAAACTGTTTATGGTTTTTCTGTCCTCTTTGCGATCGATTTTTTCAGCGTTAGAGAGGAAAATTTTGTCAGTTACCAGAAAATTTAACGGTGGTAGGTCTCTTACGCTCCTGATTTTGATGCCAATGTCCAAGAACAATTTGGCTATCCCCGCATCCTCTTTGCTGCCTATATGGGTAATCCACCTTACACCGTCGTGATGTTCCCTGTCGTATTTATCCATTATTTCCTGGTATATATAAAAAAAAGAATTGTTTATTATTTTTAGCAAACCAGAGTCTGATAAAACCAAAATTTCGTCACTGGTTTTGCTTAAAGACTTTATCTTGTTGTTTATGTCCTCTGCGTCATCCAAGACTTTGGTTTCTATTCTTTCAACTCCCCCCTCAATCTCCTTTATCCTTTGGGTTGCCGGTATGGCATTGGCCCATAGAGTTTTGAAGAAAAATTGCTGCTGCTCCACTATTTCCTTTACGTTGGAATGAATAAGGTGGGAGACAGGTTTGGCTTCCTGCAAATTGGCAGTAGCAATGTAATCCGTTTCGGTCACGGCCATTCCCCCTTTGGGATTGTCCATATGGCGCAGCTCCGCTATCTTCATTAGCTCTTTACAATAGTTGATATTTTGCTTTGTGATTTCAGAGATGTATCTAATTTTGACACCCCTCCCATAGGCTTTTCTAAAACCTTTTCTTAGCTGCTCCAAACCCATTGCTATTGTAGGACCATTAGAATCCGCATAGTTGTCCCAACTCCTTTTTGCGTTGCCTAAGGCCTGCAAAATCAATTTAGTGGTTTCATCCCCACCATGGACAACGCGTGTTCGTTCCCTTGACAGGGCATCGTTGTTGCTCTCCGTATTGCTACTGGCGATTTGGGTGGGGCGGTTGAAGAAAGATTTATCTTTGTTTTCTAATTGTAGGCTTTCATCCATTTCAATGGGTTTAAAGGATGGATTTTCATATCCATTGTCGAGATCATCCGAGGTTCCTTCCCCACCGATATTGATTTTAATTTTCAATATCTAACAATATCATTAAATAACCATTTGATATAAGCATATCTGTTTTTGCTTCCTTTGCCGCAATAATTGAAACAAACCTAAATTGATTTTCGCAAAACCAGGCAAAAAAATACAAATATAATATAACTACCTGAAATACCCTGCGCCCCCCCCCACTCTTCCTTCTTCCCACTTTCCCTTGCACAGCTAGGCTAATCATCATTTAGGCTCTCATAGGGGTTGTTTTTGGCAAACTTTTCTGTTGCACAAAAAACACACTCCTATCCACCAAAGGCTACAAAGATATATCGTAAGATAAAGCATAGGGTATAACATGGTATTTCCATCTCTATCCATTAGGTGGAAGATAAAACACCATATAGCTATTAGCGTTTTAATACACGCATTTCCATAGAAAATGCTTAATTTTAAATGAGTGTAATCCGGTCAGACATCACCATAGTATTGTCCATGAATCCCAAATGGTATATGGTGGGGCACTTCGACCCTCGCAACCACCCTCATTCCGTTGTTTGTCATTGTGGAGGGACCCAAAGACACGGTTCGCTCTATTGGATTGCATGATGGTGTCGCAACATAGCTTCCGGTTCGGTCTTGGATGACTATTGTGCCGGTTTGTGTTACTGTGTTTCACCTGGTTATTTGGTTTTTGATGATGTTGTTGATTGTGTTGTTGCATGAGTTGATAGTTTCACCACCAGATACACAGTAAGCGTTCGGGGTTGGGCCAAGGTGTTGTGGGTGACGTTGGTGTTGTAGTTGTCGAGCCGTCAGGGTCGGTTATGGTGTTGGTGAGCGTGAAAGTGGTGGTCTTGGAGCCGTCAGGGTTGGAGGTGGAAGTGGAAGTGAAGCCGTCAGGTTTGGTCATATCTAGAGATTGCATAGGTGATGGAGATGGAGCTTGCTTTGATTCTGTTTTAGGTTGCTTTAAAAAACAGTTAGGATGTTCCTGTTGTACCCG
>JBKJYK010000040.1:0-3212 GCA_046715515.1 Candidatus Nitrosocosmicus sp. | reverse complement strand
TCAACCTACTGAGCCTTCCATTTCCATCTTTACCATTCGGTTCAACTCTACAGCATATTCCATTGGAAGTTCTTTTGTAAATGGCTCCATAAACCCACCCACAATAAGGCTCAATGCATCTGATTCTGAATATCCCCTGCTCATTAGGTAAAATATTTGTTCGTCACCAATCTTCCCCACAGTTGCCTCATGGGTAATGGTAGCATCATCCTCATTAACTTCCACATAGGGATAGGTATCGGTTCGAGAAAACTCATCAAGCAACAATGCATCGCAGCGAACATTTGACTTTACACCATTGGCACCCTTTGCGACATGTAATAATCCCCTATATGTGGTTCTGCCAGAATCTTTGCTGACAGATTTGCTGACCACCCTGGAGGTGGTATTGGGAGCTAAATGAACAACTTTGGCACCAGCATCCTGGTGTTGATCTCTTCCAGCAAATGCAATGGAAATAATTTCAGCATGAGCATTTCTGCCCAACATGTAAACACCTGGGTATTTCATTGTCAGTTTGCTTCCAAGATTGCCATCAACCCACTCAACGGTGGCATTTTCATATGCATATGCTCTTTTGGTTACCAGATTATAGACATCCTTACTCCAGTTTTGGATTGTGGTGTACCGGATTTTTGCGCCTTTTTTCGCCACCAGTTCAACTACGGCAGAATGCAATGATTCAGACGAGTACACTGGAGCGGTGCAGCCCTCAATATAATGAACTTCTGCGCCCTCATCTGCAATGATCAATGTCCTTTCAAACTGACCAATATTTTCTGCATTTATTCTAAAGTATGCCTGCAAAGGTAGTTCAACTTTTACATTTGGAGGGATATAGATAAAAGAACCCCCAGACCAAACAGCACTATTTAAGGCGGCAAACTTATTATCCTCAGGAGGAATGATTTTTCCAAAGTGTTTCCTAAGGAGATCAGGAAATTTTTTGACAGCAGTATCGGTGTCAATAAAAATCACACCTTGTTTTTCCAACTCCTCGTTTAAGTGATGGTAAACAGTTTCTGATTCATACTGTGCGCCAACACCAGCCAAGAATTTGCGTTCGGCCTCAGGAATACCCAATTTTTCAAATGTATTCCTTACAGAGTCAGGAACATCATCCCAACTTTGACTCTGTTTGCCAGCGGCCTTGGCATAATAATATATATTTTGAAAATCAATATGGTCAAGATCTCCACCCCAGTTTGGCATAGGCTTACTCATGAAAACTTCATAAGATCTTAACCTAAAGTCAAGCATCCAATCAGGCTCCCCTTTCATTTTGCTTATTTCTTCGACGGTACCTCTTGAAAGCCCCTTTTTGCTCAAATAGGCATAAACTTCAGTAGAATCTTTGAAATCATACTTACTGTAATCCATATCCAGTTCTTTAGTAGCCATATTCTCATAACGGTGTTATAGATTATAAATATTTTTATTTTTGTCATTAGGCGATCCTAATCCAAAGAATGACTTGGGAAAACTGGATTAAAGGGCAATCAATATATTCCTAGAGAAAAAATTGCAAATATGAATATTGATGGTAAAGTAATAATATGCGATTCAATAGATGAGAGAGGGATAAGCAGTTTAAAGAATGCGGGTTTTGTCGTAGATTATCAACCAGAGATTTCTGCCCAACAATTGATATCAAAAGTAGGTGATTATGATGTTATTGTTGTGAGAAGCAGAACCAAAATAACCAAAGAGGTCATTCAAAACGCCACCAAGGCAAAAATAATAGCTAGGGTGGGTGTTGGGCTAGACAACATTGACACAGAAGAAGCAAAAAAACATAATATTGAAGTAATTAATGCAGGCGAGGCTTCAATCACCGCTGTTTCCGAATTGGTCATGGGTTTATTATTTTCTTTGTGCAGAAACATACCCTTTGCTAACAATGAAACTAAAAAAGGCAATTGGGTTAAGAAAAATCTTATTGGTACCGAATTAAAAGGAAAATATTTAGGGATAATTGGATTGGGAAAAATAGGAAGAAATGTTGCAAGATTAGCAAGAGGGTTAAGAATGAATTTAATAGGTTATGATGTGGTTCCAATTGAAAAAAGTTTTGTTCAAGAGGTGTCACTGATTACAACCGATTTAAAAACCCTAATGCAAAGTTCAGATTTCATAACATGCCATGTTCCACTTACAGAGCAAACAAAATACATAATAAACAAAGAATCAATTTCAAATATGAAAAACAGTGCCTATTTAATCAACACATCAAGGGGAGAAATAATAGAAGAAGCAGTATTGATAGAAGCACTAAAAAATAACAGAATTGCCGGTGCAGCATTAGACGTTTTTGAAACAGAGCCCCCATCCAATGAAGAATTACTAACCCTTCCAAATTTAATATGTACGCCACATATAGGGGCACAAACCAAAGAAGGCCAAGAATTAGCCTCTTTAGTGATAGCAGAAAAAATAATACAGAACTCGATTGGTGGCGCTGTCAATAAAACAGCAAACTAATGCTTTTGGATGCAATTAGGTTGTTTTGTACGTATGACCGAAAATAAAACAAATAGCAACCTCCGCATTATTTTAGCGATACATCTATTGTTTTTGTTTTAGAGTTCAGCCCACGAATTATGGTGACATCACCTTGTTTTATTTTGAAGTAGTTTGATATTTTTTTTATTATTTCCTTATTGGCTTTACCTTTAACAGGGGCAGAACTAACAGAGATCTCAATCTCTTTGTTTACCCGATCCAAAACAATCCTATCAGAGGAGTCAAACTTTACCCTAACAGTATAAATCAAGCATTATAGTAAAACTTATTTTGCTATTTAAAAGGATATATCTTTTATTAATATCTTGGAATTTACAGATAAAGAAATCCTATTGAGTTGGAGCGATATTGATGGGCTGATAGAAAACATCTGCCTTAAAATCAAAGCAAAGGTAGAGAATGTTTTGGAGAATCACGAAATAATAGCCATAACAAACGGAGGCATCATACCCGCTACAATGATATCGTACAATTTAGGAATCAAGAACATAAACCTATTTCCAATAATTGATAAAAAAATAATCCACAGCAGAATTCCCAAGTTTGATGTCGACAAAAGGTATCTTTTGGTCGACGAAATTTACGATACAGGCAAAACATTCAGAAAAACTTCCGTTTGCCTTGAGCATATTAACCACCTAAATGTTTTTGTTATACTGAGATACAGTATGACAAGAACTGCCAACCAC
>JBKJYK010000039.1:0-5220 GCA_046715515.1 Candidatus Nitrosocosmicus sp. | reverse complement strand
CATCGCTTGAGGATTCATCGCTTGAGGATTCATCGCTTGAGGATTCGTCATTTTGTGGATCTAATGATTCCGATCCTGCTGCGTTGAAAGTGCCATCGGTTGAATTTACTATTATTTCACCAACCATTGTGGGATGATAAATGCAGTAATAGTCAAATTCCCCGGGCTCACTAAAAGTTAAACTATAGTCTTCGTAGGGAATAATTGCACCGGAGTCAAACAACACCCCCTCGTCAGGGTCATCCTTCTCCCCTGAAGTTACAGTGTGAGAAATTGCGTCTCCATTGAACCATGACACGGTTTGCCCTACAGAAATCTCAATTGGATTTGGTGAGTATGATTCATCTCCATCTATTCCAACAATGACTGCAGGCGTATAGTTGCCATTTAAGTTACTAGTTAGGGAAACATTCTGTTTGGTAGAACTAGAATTCATAACGCCATTTGGTTGGCTTATATCTGTTTTGACATCAGATGTTGGTAATATCCTGAATAACTCTCCTTTGTGACTTAGAACATACAGGTACCCGTCGGGACCAACCTGTAAATCGGTTATGCCGCCAAAACCCTGCCCGAAGGTTATGACTGCGTTTTCTGGCGTCTCGTCAACCTCATTATCTTCTAATGCTTCTACATTACCAACATAGGTATCATTTATGAATATCCCGTCCCGATCTTCATTTAAAGTAAACCTGTACAAAAGGCCATTGTTTATGTCCCCCACAAACATGTTGTTTGCATATTCATCTCCAAGTTTGCCCGAGTTTAAAAACTTGAGAGCTGTAACGCCAATAGGGAATTCCCACACAAACTCAGGATCACTATACTGACCATCGCCTAGTTCCACCAAATCATTCTCTGTAGCCCCATTATCCTCGATGTTGTCACTCTCATCACCTTGAATCAATGCCCATCCGCTGTTGAAGCCCGGTTCAACCAAATTGATCTCATCTGCTCCAGTTGGGCCATTTTCGGTATCCCACAGATTGCCTGTTAGTGGATCAAAATCCATGCCAAAGCTGTTGCGAATTCCCATTGCATAATAAATGCTAAGGGGCAAACTCTCACCAAAAATGGGATCGCCCGAAACAACTTGGCTATTCTGGGTTACCCTTAATATGCCGCTAGTACCATCAGCATTCGAACCATTTACGTTATTTTGGGCAAGTGTTCGGTGCCCGCCTACCTCCCCAACCCCCAAATACACGTTGTTATCGGGACCTATTGCAACCTTGCCTCCAATATGGTCAGACCTGTTGGTAATCCCCGGGTTTGCAGGCAAATCCAAAACAGGGGAAGGGTTGATAAGCTTCCCATTTACAAATTCGTATCTATACAGCATATTGCCTGCCGGCTCAATGCCAAGTTTAAAGTCATCGCCATCCTCCACTCCACCTGATTGGGTATAATAGATAAAGGCATATGTTTTGCCATCAGGATGTTTGGATACGTCTATTCCCAACAAACCCCGCTCTACAGCTGATGCCACCTGCACATCAAGTGCAGGTGTGCTTTGGATCTGGCCGTTTTTAACCTCCATAACCATGCCGGTATTTTTTTCAGTTACAAGAATGTCATTATTGCCTATAAAGGCCATGCTGGTGGGAAACTCTAAACCCTCTGTTACTTTTTCAACAGTGAGGTTATCATCATTCACAGTGGGACCCAAGGAGGAAGGGGGGGCTCTAGAGTAAGCACCAAATGACACCTCGATGGATGACAAAACCATTGAATAGATTAGTAGAAAGGTAATAAATGCATATAAAGAAAAAGGTAAAAAGCTATGTTTTTGCACTCTACGTCATTAAATGATTTGATAAAAATAAATTAATAAAGCTTTGAATCTATCTTATATAAGAAGGCCATTCAAAGTATTTCACATGGTTTGTGTGACAAACCGCCTTAACTATTACAGCTGAATTATATCCTACCTAACCTAAATGTTTTCTTATATCCGAATCTATATTGTGAACTTTGATGGACATAGTGCACTTTCAACCGTGGGATTGGGAGACATTGATTTTACTACTCGTGATGGATACAAGTTACTGGGTCGACACAAATGGGGATTTTTACTAAATCCATAAACATTGAGATGAATGAGATCATTTTAAATTTACTCTAATATATTACGATTTTAATATGAATTCTTTGAAAGTTATTGACTGATTTCTATAAATGTTAAAATAGTTTATGTTGTTGTCTTCTGAACTGCTGTATATCTTGATATTAAAAAGAACACCTGAAGCAATTATAGGAACATTTGTTAACTAATTTAGTAACATATATATTATTTAAGAGGCTGTTGGTATATTGAATTGATTATTACTAAATGTATATCTATTAACAAATATTCTATGTATGATCAATATTACCCATGTAATTAAATGGATTTAATAACCTAAAGTCAGGTTGGTATATTACCGCAGAAGCACGTGAGGCGTCCCAAATGGGGAATACGAAAATTGAAGCCATGACCACTATCTTCTGAATGACTCGTTGGAAGCAATACCCCTAACCTGTCCGGCCACAAATAATAATATGGGCGCAAAAAGAGTTGATTTGTCTCTCATGTTACTAGAGTACTCATCAAACTTTTTGAAACCATTCTGCCAAAATATGTTATAACTGTCCCTAAAAGAAGAAGAGGCATCCAGCAATCCTGTCACAAATGGGTTTTCATAGAGCCAAGTATCTGTGGATACATCCTCCCAGAATTGGCATAGCAATTCTGCAGAGCCCTCCCAATTTCCATTTTTTTTAACATAATTTACCAACAATGTGGCGTTTATTGCCCCAGCGGATGTACCCGCAACTATGTCAAATAACTTTTCTTCTTTTGAGATGTCAAATGGTTTGTAGTATAAAGACTTAAACACACCCGCTTCATAGGCCCCTAAAGCCCCTCCACCCTGGAATATCAAAGCTCTGTATTGGTGGTTCCATATTGTTGTTGGATTGTGAACTTCACATAATGCCTTTCGATATGCCTGTATTGTTATTAAGCTTTTGATAATCAATTACAATATGATACATAAAAATGAAAAAACCATCATTTATGCTCCGATGGTTTTTATTCCATGATTGGGTTCGTATCAGAATTTTCCTAGTCGTATCTCGTTTAGGATATGGCATTGAAAAGATCTGTAAGACACATTTGAGAAAAATTTTGGTTCCGTTTTTATGATAAAAATTGCTTTACTATGGTGACATGCAATTTCCAAGATCTTGTATTTTTTCAAAAAAAAGGTGGTTCCCAGGTGATGCTTTTAAAGCCGTAATCTTATGAATGCTGTTTTATTACATAGATTTTAATATTGGTATGTTAGTGCGACAGTTGATTGTATATTGGAATGGACTAATTTGTTAGTTATACAAAACATTCATGGACAGGGGGGGGATTACTCATATCAGTTTTTTTATCCTATTTTCGGAAACAAGATGAATTCATTTGTTTTAATTTTAGTAATTGCTACCATCTGAAATACTCTAATATTCAAACAGTTATAGAATTTAGTTTTGATTTCAAATTATAATGTTATCAACAAAAAAAAATTAAACCGGTGGACAAATCAAAACCAAATTTAGATACAATCCATTGCTATTATACTGCAATATTTTAATATAACAAAGATACAATATTAATTATTAATAGATGATATTGTAAATTTGACTCCACGAAAGAAAAACCCTAAATCAGAAAATAAAGGTAATCAGAAAGATAAATTTGAAGATAAAGACATAGAAGAAAAGGTCAGGCAAGAAACTGCGGAGAAGATAAATACGGAGGCAGAAGACCAAGCCAGATCAGAAGCTGATAAGAGATCCAAGGAAATAACAAAAAAGGCAGAAGACAAAGCCAGATTAATAGTCCAACAAGCAGAAGACAAAGCCAGATTAATAGTCCAACAAGCAGAAGACAAAGCCCGATCAGAATCTGTGGAAAAAAGGATGACTAATCAAGAAATAACAAAACTAGTGGATTATTATCCTCGGGAGGAATATGTTAAACTCAAAGAGAATAATGATTATGATGATGGCACTAGATCATCTAATCCGTTTATGCCTGGCTTTAGTCTATGGCAAGATTATGCCAAAATATGGATGGACTTGTCTAAGGATATTGCAAATAAAACTACTACAAAGATGATTAGATATTTTGAAAGCACTAATGAAAAGAGCTGAACTACCCAAATGGAATAGAGTAGTTGAAAGTAAGTAAAGTAGGGGTTAACCACAAACAAGAATATGTTTTAAAATCTTTCTATTATACCTAAATCTTTTTTATTGTATTTCAAATTCCTTTAAACCCATTGATATGGTAAATAAAATTGAGAAGAAATGTCTGTGGTTAATTTTGAACTAATAATCAATTGGATGATCTACAGCGCAAGAGAGCAGGAAAAAATAAAACTCATTCGGATAGTATGTTCTAGATAACATTAAATGATGCAAAGTTAGGACAAAGGAGAAACTATTGGTTACGGGGCCAATACCCTTTTAATAAATTTCTATCTATGATATAAGGGAATAAACTACACATCAAATTTCCATTATTCATATCCGAAAAAAAATATTCACGCTAAAATGCAAATTATGTGTCACATTCATATCGATTTAGCCTTTAATCAGTTGCCGTGAATATTGGAAAATATGCTCAAATCATACAGTCCCAAAAAGGGTTTAGTATTTGTCAGAATGAACCTGGATTTAGAATTCAAAATATTTGTTATCTTGGTTTATTTTTTATAGTTATTTGTCAACCATTGATTGAAATTTAGTTTGAATTTGAATATGGTTTTACCCATAATGATATATTATTCCTTTTTTACCTCGATGGTGTCTCCATTGTGTTTCTTTTAGACACATTTTTTTTCATTATTTTATGAAATAAAACCTGTCAATTGTGTCTTTATTATTTTAAAAAGTATCATTTTCCTAACTGATTCTTTTATACTATCTAATATAAATTTGTGAATAATATAATTAAATAATATAATTAAAGCGAAACCTTGATTTAGTAAATAAAAACATTTTGTTAATGTTTGATGGAATTTGTTTTTAATGTAAATTGATTTCTTCGGTTTTACTCTGTTTCGCCATCGCCTGCGCCGCCGCCTCCTTCTTCATCCTCTTCCTCCTCTGAGCCGCCTGCGCCGCCGCCTGTATTGGGCTCACAACCTGTTCCATCATTATTTCCGTCTAATCCGTGGGGGTCAG
>JBKJYK010000038.1:0-2761 GCA_046715515.1 Candidatus Nitrosocosmicus sp. | reverse complement strand
ACATCTTTGTGGTTCTTTGGTGAATATCGTTTATTTTTATTATCAAGGTAAATCATATATCTCTTGTCCATATACATAATTTATCAACTGAACAACTAATTAACATGATTTAATATACCATAGACATTGTTTATCAGGTATCAAAAGTTTAGATACTTCCATATAAACCTATATACGTATTAATGCCTTATAAAAAAATCATGTCTGAGAGTTTTTATAGTGTAAAAATAGCTATCCAATATAAGTAATAAATTGAACCATAAAATAAAAATTTTTGGGGTCGGAATGATAAGTTTGATAATATTTACAGGTTTATCAAACTATCCCCTTAACGAGATATATGCGCAGACATCAAACGATAAAAACAATAAAAACGGAATCAAAGAAAATAGAGGA
Organism: Candidatus Nitrosocosmicus sp.; assembly: GCA_046715515.1. GTDB lineage: Archaea > Thermoproteota > Nitrososphaeria > Nitrososphaerales > Nitrososphaeraceae > Nitrosocosmicus. The sequence continues at coordinate 2,365 of JBKJYK010000038.1, read as the reverse complement.
TATATAGAAAATGTCATACAGTATGACACAGACAAGAATTGTTCTAAAGATTTGGACAAGATACCAAATGCAACAGAATACCTGACATATTTTAATTGCGGGCATGTTAACATAGATGCCGATAATGAGATAACATCAAGAGAATTCACTTTAGTTGTTGAAGAAAACAACACAATACCCATTTCAAACCAAGGTCACCAATTCAAAGCATGGACATACAACGGTACAATACCAGGTCCTACCATGAGAATGACTGAAGGGGATTTAGTAAAAATCACAGTAATAAATGCAGGCGAAAACAATTTCACTCATTCCCTTCACACCCATTCAATACATCCCGGAAAATCTGATGGAGTAGAAGGGCCAGGTGGAACCATAGTCCCAGGGCAAAATTTCACATACACATTTACAGCCAATCCATATGGTGTATATCCCTATCACTGCCATGTTAATCCAATAGCAGACCACATTAACAGAGGTTTGTATGGCATGTTCATTATAGATCCAAAAGAACCTCGCGAACAGATGCAAGAGTATGCAATGCTGATGAACGGTTATGATATGAACTATGAGCTGGAAGGACCCGTTACCATACCAGCAGTGGATAAAAAAGATCCTACAAAGTTTATAGCAGAAGAAGAGGAGGGTGAGAGATCCAACGAAATCTATACGGTAAACGGCAAGGCATTTGAATACATGGATAACCCTATAAGGTTAAACCAAGGTGAGGACTACAGGGTTTATTTGGTTAACATGCTTGAATTTGATCTAATAAATTCATTTCATCTGCATGGAAGCATGTTTGACTATATCGCATCAGGAACAGGAGAAGAACCAGAATACAAAAACGATATAGTAACCTTATCCCAGGGGGACAGGGGAATAATCGAATTTAAAGCAGAGCTTCCAGGAAACTACATGTTCCATGCCCATCAAACAGAGTTTACTGATTTGGGATGGATGGGTTTTTTTAACGTAGCAGAATCAAAAGACAACACTGATGATGAGGATACATAGTCACAGAAAATAACAATAATAACCATAGCCCTTCAGCCTTTTTTCCATATTTAATAAACCGATTCGGAAGAAGGTCTTAATCCCCGTTTTTTTGACAAATAACCACAGTTTAAGCACTTGTACAAACGTTTTCTCTTATAGGTATAGATAACATCCGACTCATCAATGATCTCATGGGATGTCTTTAGGATACAATTAATACAAAATCTCTTCTCCATCTCAAAATACCACAAAAATATATATACAAAAATATATTTAAAAATAAAAAAGTATAATTTAATTCTAAAACAATTTTTATAAAAAATTATTTTTTCAGTTGTTCTTTAAGTAATAGAGGAATTTCCCTTGGGCTTTTTGCTACAGGAACGTTTGCTTTTGAATAGTTATTGATTTTTGATTCCGCAGAACCGTAATTTCCATATACAATTGCCCCAGCATGGCCCATTCTTTTTTCTTTTGGTGCAGATCGTCCAGCAATATATGCAATGACGGGTTTGGAAAAGTTAGTTTTAATGATATAATCTGATAGTTGCTCTTCGGCATCGCCACCGATCTCACCCACCACCACTATCGAATCAACATCGTCACGATCCCTTATTAACTCAAAAGAGTCGATAAGATTAGTACCATTGATTGGATCTCCTCCAATACCTAACCCCAACCTTTGCCCAAAGCCATATTCAGAAAGATAGGATGATACTTCGTACATTAAAGTCCCACTTCGTGAAAACACAACAGTGTTTCCCTTAGTAAATGGTTGAGCAGGCATGATTCCTACCTTCATAACCTCAGGAACAATAACACCAGGAGTATTAGGCCCTATCATTCTAGCACCTTGTTCTTTTGCATATTCAAATACCTTTATAGAATCCAAAACTGGAACATGTTCGGGTATAGCAACAATTAGTTTTATTCCACTGTCAAGTGCCTCTTTTGCGGCATCATAAAAGAAAGGGGCCGGCACAAAAACACCTGAAATCAAAGATCCTGTTGATTGTACTGCTTCTTGCATAGTATTATAGATAGAAACATCATCGAATTTCGAACCGCCTTTACCAGGAGTTACCCCAGCAGCAATATTTGTCCCATATCTTTTCATTAATTTTGTATGTGTTGAACCAAAGCTTCCTGTAATGCCCTGAATTATTACGGGTTTTTTTCCAAAATCCTGATCAGAAGTTGAGCCAACCAATATTTTAAATATATCAAACTGTGAAGTCAATTTTATCACTTTTATCTAAGCAGTATTTACGTGTGAAACTACTGCATTTATTGCTTCCTCTACAGTATCAAATAACTTTGCCCTACTTCCCTGAAGCATTTGTTTTGCTTTTTCTGATTCTGCACC
>JBKJYK010000037.1:0-2515 GCA_046715515.1 Candidatus Nitrosocosmicus sp. | reverse complement strand
GAATCAAAGAGAGCATTATATTGAACATCGGCGTGAGAAACAATATATACGCTCCCTGATCAATGATCTAAAGGCAGACACAGCAAGACTGAATGCCCTTATTGAGTTAAGAGGAATTCGTACACAGCGATTGGATTCGATGGGGATGATACTGAACAGTGATACAGGCAAAAAAAATACTTCGTACCTATATTATGTTGCAGTAGCTGCTGCGCGAACATTACCTCAACGGTTCTTACCTAACGACGGTACAATGCAACAACTAAAAAATGCAGGCGCCCTCCGCCTGATAAGGAATCATCATGTACGGGATGAGATCACGCGATATGATGTTGCGGTGAGAAACTACTTAAGACAGGGTGACGTTGAAGAAGATGTAATAAATAGTTACCGGGGAGCTGCACCGAAAATTTTTAATTCCCGTCTTTATGATCAGATGCTCGATTCAAATCTAAATGTGATTAATCGGTTGCCAGATAATCCTCCTTTGCTTTCATATACAGTAAATGACCTGAATGAATACAATTACCGTTTATTTGGAATGAAAAGTATAAATGTAGCCAACAGGCGGGATGGTCGATCATTGCTCGAGCAATCACAGAAACTCATCACGCTTTTGAAAGAGGAATATCACCTGGATTAAATAAGCACAATCAAAATGACCCAACTAAACAGAAGCATTGGAAAATGGAGTCTTGTTTTGCTTGTCATAAATAGTATCATTGGCGCTGGCATCTTTGGATTGCCTTCAAAAGTATTTGCATTATCAGGGACGTATAGTTTGTTGGCCTTCGCGGCCTGCGCGATTGTTGTAATGGTTTTTATCCTTTGTTTCGCAGAGGTTAGTTCACGATTTGATAAAACGGGAGGCCCCTACTTGTATGCCTTCAATGCATTGGGACCTTTCCCTGGGTTTTTAACCGGGTGGTTGTTAATGCTAGGACGTATATTCAATTATGCCACACTCATCAACCTGCTGGTCATTTACCTTTCTTTCTTTTCTGATTTTTTCAATGAGCTTGTCGTAAGAATTACAATCATACTAATTCTTACTTCCATTTTGGGTTTTATTAATCACATGGGAGTAAAAGATTCTACTCTTGTAAATAATCTACTGACCATTTCGAAACTGATCCCACTCATCGCATTTATTGGTATTGGCTTGTTCTATATCAATTTAAAAGCGATAGAGTTACCGCAGTCAGTTGATATACCTGCTTTTTCAACTTCGGTTTTGCTTTTGATCTTTGCTTTTGGTGGTTTTGAATCCGTGCTTATAAACTCGGGTGAGATCAAAGAGCCAAGGAAAAATCTTCCATTTGCATTAATTACTGCAACCATTACAGTTACTATCTTTTATTGCCTTATCCAACTTGTTTCCATTGGCACACTTCCTTCCCTGGCAACTTCAGAAAAACCACTTGCCGAAGCAGCGGCAATATTCCTGGGAAGCACTGGAGGAAATATAATTGCATTGGGCGCTGTGATTTCGATAACAGGCACATTGAATGCAATTGTACTTGGAGGAACACGACTTCCTTTTGCATTCAGTAGTGAAGGGCAGTTCCCCTCGCTTTTTTCAATGATCAACCAGAAAAGGAGAACACCAACATGGTCGATCCTTCTTTTCGTTCTAATATGTACAATCATATCCCTCGCATGGTCATTCATTACTGCCCTAACCATTGGCGCAATAATCCGGGTCCTGCTTTACCTAATGGTATGCATTTCTATGATAAGATTGCGCATGATGGATAGTGGCAAAAAAGATTATTTTAAAGTTCGTTATGGTTATGCTTTAGCAATTGCAGGAATTTTGTTTGCTGGATGGCTGCTCTCCGGATCCAAACTCCTTGAACTCCGTGATGTGGGAATTTGTATTCTTATTGGGATTATCTTTTATGGCATTTATATGATATCAAAAAGAAAAAGGGAGCACGGAGAACACGGAGGACCATGGAGAACACGGAGAAAATTATAAAGTACCCTTTGTGAGTTTGTCTGTAAATCTCTGTGACAAAACATACAATGAACGGATTGATGATATGTCCCATAGACATTTGGTGGGTAGCATAAATGAAGAATATGCGATACGTTCCGTAGGAACGTTTGGTGCAATCGATATTAAATTTTAACACCCGGCGTTCCTATGGAACGCTTCGAACATTCTACACATTCGGCTACCCACCAGGCGTCCCTATGGGACGCAGAATGGGTCTCTTCAATTTAAAATATTATCAAATCAGGTGGTCTAACAGCTAATAGCTAACAGCTACTTCTTCTTTATCTCCCGTATATCAAGCTGCTGTATCAATGGAGGGTTCTCCTGGTTCAGCGTAAAAAACAACTCCAGGTCATTATTCTCTCCCTCCATAATAAACCTTCCTCTCAGTTGATTTTCCGGGATCATTTCACCTACACGTAATATTCTACCAGCATTTGTGAATAATCGCTTATAATCCTTCTTCAATGAGTCAAGAACATAATCCGGGAAAAAGTTCTCCGCGAATATTCC
>JBKJYK010000036.1:0-3787 GCA_046715515.1 Candidatus Nitrosocosmicus sp. | reverse complement strand
TCATATCAAGAGATATTCTTGTTACTGATTACGAATCCGCCGAGATGATAAAGTATGTATCCAATTGTTTCCTTTCATTAAAAATCTCTTTCTTCAATGAAATGGCTGAAATTTGTGGAAAAATAGGGGCAAATGAAAAGATGGTTAGTATGGGGGTTAGGATGGATAAAAGAATTGGAGAGTACGGGACGGAGGCAGGTAGGCCTTTTGGCGGGAAATGCCTTCCAAAAGATACAAAAGCATTTACTGGATTATTAAAAACACTAAATGTTGGACCGGATTTACTTCAAGTGACTTTGGATATCAATGACAAAGTGTCAAATAAAGTATCTACGTATGATGAAAAAAATGTTCTAAGCAATTCTATTACTTATTAAACGAAGTTTAGTAAAAAAAGAACATTAATCTAAAGACTGAGAAGAAAATTTATTTGAGGAAATGTCTACTTATCCCTAAATAAATTCTTGTGACCTGATTTATTCATTTATTTATTTATTCTTTTGATTAACGAAGTGAGTTTATTTGAGCATCATTTTAATAAGTGCATTGATTAATGCCTGGTTCAACTCATTATTATCCCTTCTGGGTTATAGTTATTGAGGATATGTTCCAATCATTTTTTTGTTTTTCTGATGAATACTGATATATATATACCTTCAGACTTTTGTGCCTGGAGATCAACTGTGTGGTTAGTCAAGAAAATGTCTGGTATCTGATATAAGGCTTTTAAATTAAACGTTCAGAATCAGACAAAAAAAACAACCGGTGATTATGCAGGTTCTAAATGAAGATCTTGTATATTTAAGTGGTGCCTTCAAATTATGGCATTTGAATAATTTGATGTATATTTTACGGTCATAGGTAAATCGACCATAGAGGATTTTTTCCGCATTTATTAGGATTCTTGATAACAAACCAGGGTCAAAGCTGAATTTTTATGTCAAAGCCTGGAACGGTGGAGTCTTTACATTGATTATTAAAATTGCAAAAGCCCATATTATTGCACTAACAGATTGCGCATGGGAAAATAATTATCAAGATGATGCCATTATATGTTCTGCTTGTGCCTCGAGAGTCAAAATTTTTTGTAAACCCTGTATCCTTTGTCCACGACCAATTTATCTTGTCTGATGGCATCTTGGAACTATGTGCTAATCATCTTTTAGATATTAGAAATTTATTAGGAAAAGATTTGATTCTGTTATATGGAATCATGTTGCTAAAGAACAATGCTATGATGATGATGATGATGTAATCTATAAATTATATTACAAAAGATATGATGTCAATCGAATGGTATCTGCTAAATTATTGCGCATGGAAGCAAAACAAATTACAATTCTGATGATATTTGTTCCCCTCGTATTGGCAGCATATACCCATTTTTTCAACCCACTTGGGTTTCCAGGCATCCATCTTGATGAATCTCACTACTTGAGAAGGGCGATGCATGTAGTGGAAGGTTATGGACCACAGGAGGAAAATAGCATATATGATCATCCTTATTTTGGGCAAATCCTCGTTGGGTCCGTATTAAAAATTATAAACTACCCTGGTTTAGTGCATCCCAATGCCGACAACTTTCAGTCTATTGAAATGCTTTACCTTGTTCCAAGGCTTCTAATGGGCATATCTGCGGTTATTTCGACCTTCCTTGTTTTTAAAATAGCAGAGTACAGATACAACAGAACTGTTGCACTTATTGCATCTATCCTGTTTGCAGTTTTACCTTATACGCTTGCAACAAGGAGAGTACTATTGGAGCCCATATTACTGCCTTTCCTACTATCGGCAATATTGTTTGCCGTGATTCTAGGTAAATATGGGGGAGAAATTCGGGCTCTAAGTGCCATTCACAAAAAGAGAATTTTGTTTACTGTCCTCTCGGGCATTTTTCTTGGATTGGCCATTTTCACAAAAATACCCATTTTTACCATGATTCCTCTTATTGGGTATCTTGTTCTGAAAGGAAATAACTATAATGTAAAGATGTTTGCCTTGTGGCTCATTCCGGTGATCCTGATTCCTGCAATTTGGCCCCTGCATGCATTATCGTTAGGGCAGTTTGACGATTGGACGGATGGAATATTGTTTCAAACAGACAGGACGGATCGTCCTCTTTCTGAACACTTCCAATACCTATTTTCTGTTGATCCTTTAATGATGCTCATTGGTGTTGCTGGATTGTTTTTTGCACTGGTAAAAAGGGATGCTTTCCCTTTGTTGTGGTCTATCCCTTTTCTTGTTTTCCTTTATCTAATAAATTACGTCTCAAGTTTCTTTTTTATTCCCGTGTTTCCAGCCATGTGCATTGCAGCAGCTACCATGATCTATGGCGTTTGTAAAAACAAAAGTCTCCTGGGAAGGCTGAAGGAAAAAAGAAGGACTGTTTACCAAAACATAGCATTAATTGCCGTAATCACAACAATGGGGATTTACGCACTGACAATCGATACTTTATTACTCAATACAGATGAGAATGAAACTTATTTAAAGACGGTTCAGTTTGTAACAAAGGTTATGGATGACCATGATAAAGCTTATGGCGATGAGTCCGAAGTAACTGTTTACTCTAGTGCTCTTTATTTTTGGATTCCCAAATATATATTTGGCCATGAAGACGATGACTATGCCAGCCATTATAACACAGCCAAATTGCAAAGGATCGTTGATAATCCGGGACAATTTCTTTTGGTTATGGATCGTGAGTTACAAAATATCATGGGCAAGGAAAACAAACGTGGAGCTCTGCTTGAGAACCTTTATGATCTATCCATGACAGCTGCAGAAATAGACCAGAGGATTCAAACTGCCGATAATGAAACTGAATCCCGGGTAACCACTGTAGAAACCAGTTGGCAGCCACCAAATACCTATTTTGCAAATGTGTCGACTGTAATACCGCCTACAAATTTAGGTTTAACAGATAATAGGATTTGACACAATCAGGTTCCAGTCGGGTAAGCCTTTGAGTTGGGATAATAAGGTCGTCAATATGCTCGGTTGAACCAGTACTTGAGGATGCATTCTTGTTACCTTGTGTTAAATGCAAAAGATATCAGATTACGTTTGATTGGTATTGTACCCAAGACCTGGGCATCAAACGTTATTGCAAAAAAATAGGATGCCTGTGATAGTTCCCATGATAAAAAATAATATTTACTAGGAGGAAGATGGCAAAATCTTATATATCTTGCCACCCTGGGAAGTTTTTGAAAGAACGTATATGTAATTATCGGGCCCGATTTCAATATCCGTTATAGTTCCAAAATCTTCTCCAAATATGTTTTCTTCGAAGTCTTCAGGATCTTCTATTATATTTTCCGATTCCTCCCTTCCTGGCAGTAATATTCCCTCTCTATCATCTGTGAGATCATAGTGAAATATTCTTCCATCTTGGTTTACACTGCCAACAAACATATCATTTTCGTATTCCTCGCCAATAATGTCTGAATTGTAAAATGCAAGAGCGGTCGGGGCAACTGTTTGATACCATACTATCTTGGGATCATTGTATTTTCCTTTTCCTCCAAAGGTTACTAGATCTTCTAAACTTCCGCTTGCTATATTTGAAGATTCAAAACCCAAAATTTTGTTAAAGCCAAGGTTAAAACCCGGACCAACCAGGTTGATTTCGTCTCCATATTTTGCACCGTTTTCTGTTTGCCACAGATACCCTGTAACTGGGTCAAACCCTAACCCAAAGCTATTTCGTATTCCGTAGGAATAATATTTGTTTAGCGGATGTGAGTCGCCAAGTATTCCTTTACCGTTTACGACTTCACCA
>JBKJYK010000035.1:0-4074 GCA_046715515.1 Candidatus Nitrosocosmicus sp. | reverse complement strand
ATATAGTGATATCTATGACTATTAACAAAGAAACAATAAAAAGTAGTTTATCTGTGTGCTCAAATCTGTCTGATGATTTGAAAAAACAGTATAACAAAAGGAGTACAGGTGTAGTAAAAGGTGATACTGTAAGGATTATGCGTGGGGAGTATAAAGGTGTCGAAGGCAAAGTTGAAAAAATTAATACAGAGAAAGGAAAATTGAGTATTGAGGGAGTTCAGAGGGAAAAAATTAAAGGTGGGAATGTAAAAGTACTTATTCACGCTTCTAATGTAATAATCTCATCATTAAACATGGATGATAACTATAGAAAAAACAAAATTGAAACCAGGGATCAACAAATTAATAAATCCAAAAAGCAAGATATAAGGAAAATAGAAAAAAAATGAGGTTTGGTAGTGATTAATAAATGGTACGAAAAAGCGGAAGTAAAAAAACAAAAAGACAAATGGCTCCAAAATTTTGGCAAATTAAAAGAAAAGGGTTTCCATTTGTATTGTCAGCAACTCCTGGGCCATATGCAAAAGATAGGTGTTATCCTATGGGAATATTATTGCGGGATATTTTGCATTTATGTAGTAATTTGCGTGAAGCAAAGATAATCATGAATTCCGGACAGATCAAGGTAGATGGAATAGTAAGAAGAGATATCCATTTCGGAGTAGGAATAATGGATGTAATTGAAATTGTAACTACTGGTGAAGTATATAGGTTGATACCTAAAGATTTAAAAATTTTGGTTCCAGTAAAAACAAAAGAGAAGGGAGTTAAATTGGTAAAAATAACCAACAAAGTTACTATAAAGGGTAATAAAATTCAATATAGTTTTCATGATGGTAAAACATTGATTTCTGAAGATAAGCAAATGAAAGTTGGAGATGTTTGTTTGGTAAAATTACCCAATAATCAAATAGAAAATCACATAAAGTTTGAAACTGGCTGTACAGTTTTAGTCATACAGGGGGAGAACGCTGGACGTATTGGAAGAATTGAAGAAATAAAAAATGGAATGTTCTCTTTACCAAAAAGAACTGTAGTAAATTTTGATGACCGATCTGTTGAGCTTCCTATAGATATAGTTATGCCCATAGGAATCGACAGCCCTCTTTTGGAGGTTTTTAATCAATGAGTGATAAATTAGACAATCGAATGAAAGAAATTTCTTTATTTAAAGTTGTTGTTAATATTGGGGTTGGTAAGGCCGGAGAACCCCTAGAACGTGCAAAAACAGCTCTTAATGAGCTAACCGGGCATAGTCCTAGTGAAAGAGGTGCAAAGAAAAGTGTTCGTGACTTTAATATTCATAAAGGTGAACCAATAGGTACCATGGTAACATTGAGAAGGAGTGAAGCCATAAACTTTTTAAGACGTATAATGGAAGCAAAAAAGAATGTGATAAAATCAACATCTTTTGATAATAATGGTAATTTGTCACTTGGAATTCATGATCATATTGATATTCCAGGTACAAAGTATAACCCGGATATTGGAATTTTTGGAATGGATATTTGTACATCCTTGACAAGACCCGGATACCGAGTTTCAAAAAAAAGAAATCCGACAAAGATAGGGAAAAGACATAAAATTACAAAAGATGAAGCAATAAATTTTTTTAAAACAAAATTTGGAGTTAATGTAGAATGAAAATTAAAATTAGAGATTACGATCTAACTGGTAGAAAAAAACTGGCACACGGTAAGGGCACAAGATGGTGTAAGAGATGTGGTGCATTTGATGGGCTTATATGCTCTTATAATCTGATGTTATGCAGAAAATGTTTTAGAGAAGTTGCATTTTCGTTGGGGTTTAGGAAATACGAATAGGTGATATAAAATGCCGGCATTAAATATTTTGTCAAATTTATTTACTACGTTATACAATAATGAGATGAGACGAAAAAGAGAATGTATAGTTTTGCCTGCTTCAACATTTGCTAGTGAAGTGTTGCGTATTATGCAAAAATATAGATATATAGGAGAATTTGAACAGGTTGATGATGGTCGCTCTGGAAAATTTAGAATACAGTTACTAGCTAAGATAAATAAATGTGGAATAATAACTCCTAGATTCAGTGTAAAAAAGGATCGGTATTTAATTTGGGAACGTCAATTTTTACCTTCTTATAATATGGGTATTTTGATTGTTTCGACTAGTAACGGCATTATGTCTCATCATGAGGCTCAAGATACTAATTTAGGAGGTGCTTTAATAGGATATGTCTATTAAACCTGAATTTTATATGAATGAGATTATATTACCAAATGAAGTCTCCATTACTAAACAACAAAACCTAATTACAACAAAAGGCTCTTTTGGTTCTGTCCAGAAAGACTTTACAAAAATGCCCGCAATAATAGATCTGCAAGACAATAAAATCACTATAAAATCACGTGGTAATCGAAAAAAAGACTTTGCTTTAGTGAATACTCTACAAAGTGTCATTAATAACATGATTAAAGGTTCCAATGAGGGATTTACATATAGGTTAAAAATTGTTTTTGCACATTTTCCCATATCCGTAAAGATAAAGGGTAAGGATATTTTTGTGGAAAATTTCTTTGGAGAACGGTCTCCTCGAACCTCAAAAATTATTGGTAACGATACAAAGGTTAGTGTGGAAGGTGAAGATGTAATAGTCAAAGGTCCAAATATTGAAAGTGTTTCTCAAACTGCGGCTAATCTTGAGTTAGCTACAAGAATTAAAAATAAAGATTCTAGAGTGTTTCTAGATGGGGTATATATTTATTCAAAAGAATAATTTTTTTTGTATCTTTTGTTTTTTATATTTTACCATTATTTATGATATACTTTATTAATTTGGTTTTTAGATGAATAATTAAACACTTGTAATTGATATTAACCATAACATTTATTTATTCTATAATTTTTTAATAGACTAGTGCCGCTGTAGCTCAGCTTGGTAGAGCAAATTCATAATTTATAATTATGAAGCTTAACTGGCTGTTAACCAGTAGGTCATCAGTTCGAGTCTGATCAGCGGCGCTTTTTAATTATAAAAAAATTAAAATGAAATTACATCTAAAGAAATTGCATCAGATAAAAGAAAGAAATGCCTGTTACCTACAATAAAATTGTTTCTTATATCACTTTTAGGAACCCATCTATTAGAAGAAGTAAACAACCTTTCTTTTTTCATCCTATTTTCTAACTCCTCAATGTCAATCTCTTTTTCTTCAATCTCGTCAGTTTCTAGATTTTGAATTATTAAGAGTATTTTATCAATTAGTATCCTATCGCCAAACTTAGAATAGTCTCTATTATTTTGATTAACTTCTAGGACTTTGATTTTTAATTGCTTTTTATGAAATGCATCCCTACTGATTAATTCTCTGTCGCTTAAATATCCTTCATAATCCATTATGGTTTTGAAACATTAAGCCCGTTAATAATTATTTTATTTTTAGTTGTCAATTTTTTTGAATTCTACTGATATTTTATTGTTATTATTTGTTTTTACTTTAGAAATTAATATAATCTCGTCTATTTCAATATTTGATTCCAATTTGCCTATAATTCTTATACCGGTAAAATCTCCGATACCAAAATAACCTTGTTGACCAACTATATGGGAGTAAGACTTTTCTAAAAGAATGCCTTTATTGTAAATATCTTTTAACTCTGTTGTTGTAAAGCATTCTTTGCAATTGTTAATTGGAGGCCACATATGTTTTTTACATTTTGGACAAAAAGTACTAAGAAAAGTTCCATTTTCAATTTTTTCGAATATTTTCTCTTTTAAATTCATTTTTCTACAATTATTATTGTTGAAGAGGTTCCGGCTGCTGCCATGTTATGTATCAAACCCCTGGTACAATTCTTTCTTTGCCTTATAGATGGAGCCTTATCTTGCAATTGCAAAACGATCTCATTGGTTTGATCAATGCCCGTAGCCCCTACTGGATGCCCACAGCCAAGCAGGCCACCTCTAGTATTGGTATAGAGTCGTTCTTGTTTTATTAATTTATCTCCTTGTCCCGTTTCTGTAAAGCCTATATATTCATACGCTAAGACGTGTAATATTTTAAATGCGTCATGAAGCTGTGCTATATCTAT
>JBKJYK010000034.1:0-2749 GCA_046715515.1 Candidatus Nitrosocosmicus sp. | reverse complement strand
TCCCACTTCTGTAACTGCGGTCCTCACAATCACTCTAGTCAACAACTAATTGGTCCACCATGGCCCGGAGGGTATCTCCCCGGGAATGATTTACAACCGTTGTGACTCGAATTCCCTCTAGTCTAATCCCCGTTCCCAGTTTGCGTCTTCCGAGAGGGAAGACTCAGCGAGAAGTCTTCGAGACTTAACTTGCCGTTTAAATTACAGGAAAAGATTTCTCGGAATTCCTTTGTTTCTAGGAACTCTTTAACAAATTTTTAAACCATGGTTTGAATAGTCGAGATAAGCTATCTCTTAGAAATAGGTTCCAAATCGAAACCTATTCCAAAACTTGACTTCAAAACTTAATTACTAAATTAACATGTAAAAATACCATAAAATTTCTCGATTTGGATACTTTGGTATCCATTAAAAGTTTGTAGGAACTTTATTTTTCTCTTTCTTTGTCTTGGAGTGAACTTCATTTCTTTAAAGGAATTATATTTTTCTTTATATTTTTGGAACTTATCTTTTTGTCTTGGTCCTTTCGAGAAAATTTTATTTATTACACTAACCACTTATTTAATCCTAATCATTTAGCCTATGTACTAATCACTTAAGACACTTACTTCCTTCACTAATCACTTAAGACACTTAACCTATGTACTAATCACTTAAGATACTTACTTCCTTCACTAATCTTTAAAGTGTGTTTTCCTTTCACTAATTACTTCCTTCACTAATCTTTAAAGTGTGTTTTTCTTTCACTACTTACTTGCATATGCATGTGTTCTTTTACTAATCATTTAGGTGTGTGCCTAACCTTTTTGGTAAAATTCTTCATTTAGGCTATCCAGGATTCCATTAAAGCTAGGCTAGATTTCCCTTAAACTAGAGAGGATTCTATTTGAGCTAAAGAGGTTTCCCTTAACTCTAGAACTTATCTTTAAAACTAAGTTATCACACCCCTAGATTGGTAGCTTGCTAAGCTTTCCATTAAAGCTAAGCTAGCATACCCCTAGCTTGGTATCTTGCTAAGCTTTTCATTAAAGCTAAGCTTTCACAATCCTAGCTTGGTAGCTTGCTAAGCTTTCCAATAAAGTTAGAGAAACATACTTCTAACATGGAAGCTTCACAAGCTTTCCATTAAAGCTAGAAAAACATACTCTAGCATGGAAGCTTCACAAGCTTTCCATTAAAGCTAGAGAAATTACAATAAGCTACACATGCTTTGGATTAGGCTAGCTTTATTTAAGCTTTCCCTTAAACTACACATTCTTACCATTACGCAAATCAAGATGTAGCAATCTTTCCTACAATCATAAAATTAATCTATGCATATATGTCAAGCTTTCCATCAAAGCTAAACAAGCATCATCTTCATTTACACCTTCCAACAATCTTTCCTTTAATCCTACACATGCATAAGAATGAGAGAGAGAGAGATGACTTAACCACCTCAAGAGGGATAGAGAATGGTTGAACGCTTTGTCTTCTTCAAGAGGGTGAGAGGATCAAGGGTTTAGATCAAAGGTTTTGCCCACCAAGAGGAAGAGGGAGAGAGATTCAATGGAGTCCTTCAAGAATTTACACTTTAAGAGAGAGAGAATCGAAGGTTTTAATGGGGACCTTCAAGCTTCATCAATTCATGAAGGAGATGAGAGACTCCAACATGGAAAAGAGAGAGCTTTCTACTAAGATTGTATGCAATCCTAGAGTAATTAGTATAGAGATTAGGCTTTGCTCAATGTATCTCATATATTTTTGAAATACAAAGAAAGACATGAGTATAAATAGCCAAGCACACCTCTTGACCAAAACTTGCTTTTTAGAGAGAGAGTTAGTGGAGAGTGATCTGTCATATGAGAGAGAATAAGTGGAGAGTGAGCTGTCATAAGAGAGAGAATAAGTGGAGAGTGAGATAGACACTTGTAGTGAGAGGATTCACCTCCTTTGGACACATGGAGGGAGAGAAAGTCAAGAGAGTGATATTTCCAAAAATTTAAGTAAAAGAATTTGCATTACTTTCTCTATTTTCTTTTTTTTTTGAAGAAGTAAAGTTGGACTTTTAGTCTATTTTCCTTTTCAAAAGTCATTTACTAAAAAGAGAACTCCTTTTTCTTGTTTTATCTTTTGGATTTTTCCATATGGAAAATTTTCATTGGACCCATTTTTTTTTCATAGTTACTTCAAGATCTTTATTTCTAACCAATTTGAATCGACAGTTGCAGATTCTTCCTTAAGACTCTTTTCACATGGGTTTTTCGGCCGAGAATTCAAAACAGACTCAGATTTTTCCAAAAATTCTTGAGATGAAAGATACCGACTTTATTTATACTGGCGAGAATAAACTACATCATTTCGAGGCATAAGTAACCCTTTCCAGGGTTTTTCCAAAACTGCTCGATATAGGGAAAAAAGATTTTTATTTCCAAAAATCTGAGGGATAGCTTTACAAGATTTCTAGGGCAGGGGAGGGCCCTGACAAACATCCCAACAAAAAGAACGAGCTATCCTTAGCTCGATAAATAGGGAAATTTCTTCAAAAGCTGGTCCCAGTCTTCCCAGGATGAGTCTTCAGCTGGATATCCTTTCCACTGAACTAGGACCTTGCGAATCCTTCGATTCCTTAGCAGCTTTTCTTCAGTCTGCAGAATCGCTTCAGGTTCCGCTAGTACTTCCTCCTGAGATACAAAACTGATGTTGTCATCCTCCAAAACATGTTGAGGTCTACAACATACTTCTTTAATAAACTAACATGGAAAACATT
>JBKJYK010000033.1:0-7260 GCA_046715515.1 Candidatus Nitrosocosmicus sp. | reverse complement strand
ATTTAAGGGTATATTGTAAGATTTCAAAAAGTAATTATTTTGCAAACAAGATTCACGAAAAATTAGGTTATGTTGTCCATTGCTTTAACTGCAGGCATAGATATTTTATTAAGAATCTGTATGGGGTATCCGATTGTAATAAATGTCATAAAAGAGTAACAATAGGTGGACCGTTATGGACCTCTCAAATTTTTGATAAAGATTTGATTATTAGAATAATTCATTCAATTGCTGAAGATGGCACCTGCCCTACAGAGCCTAAAGAATCAAACTCAAATCCGCTATTGAATTTTTTTTCTGTCGCTTTAAATGAATTGGATGCTATTCCTTATTATTATGTTAATGATGAGGTAGGGAAAATATTAAAAAAAAATGTTATGAGCGTCATGAAAATAATTGAATTACTGGAAAAAAATGGATACCAATCAAGCAAAACTATTTTTGCTCCAAATGGTTTTAAAACTAATGCATCAATAACCGAAATAAAAAAACTGTTGATTTGATTTGTTATGGGATTTAAAAGATTCAATAAACTGTTTGTCGATGTATTACCGCGGGTCTAATACTTTGGTGATAAAAAAAATAAAAGATGAATGTTTATGTTATAGTATGCTATGTGTTGTTACCTATTTAACTTTGCATGTATAAGTGAATGATCTTTTTCAAATGGCTCTAAATTAATGATTTGGCTTATTGTAAAACTATTGGCTTCTAGTTTTTTTGCTTCGTTTTGGGTAACTATTTTAGGATCGGTTAATACATCTATACTTCTTGTTTTAATTATTATCAGTAGATCGCCATTATCTTTTAAATAACTTTTACTGTTGTCTATCGCTATCATAGTCTGATCGGGTTGAGCAATATCGGAATAAACAACATCAACAATACCAAAATATCCGGGGTATTTTAAATAATTTCTCGCATCTGATAATATTGGGATTATGTTATTTCTTTTTGAAGAGACATTCTCTAATAATTCTCTTGCAACTCTTACAGATGGCTCTACTGGAAAAACAATTCCATTATTTCCAATAATATCCGATACGTGACTTACCGTTGTTCCAGTCGAGGCGCCCAAATATAATACCTTTGAAGATTCTTTAATTGGATTTTCTCTGAGACCCTTTAATATTGCTCCTGCTAGCTTGCTTCTAAAAGGATCCCAATACCTGTACTCTATGTCTTCGTATTTTACTATTTTTTCGCCATATACGCTATTACCTTTAATAAGATTTTGCGTTGCAAGGTATTTTTCGTTTGTATTATCTATCAATATGACGTATGAACCATTATCAAATCTTTTATGAATATTCACTTGGTTCATTATTTCCTATCTTTACCCTTAATTGGTGTAACTTGATCGCACATATAATATTTCACTTATTTTTTATTTGATTTGTGGTGTCTTTTTTTAAATTTGTTCTTCTTGTATTTGTCATTATCCTTTCCTTTTCCTTTTCCTTTCCAATTTCCATCACTTTTTCCTCTAAAGGTTCTATTGGATCCGAACCTCTTTTCATTTCTGGATGATGCTTTTCTTTGCTCAACCGTAGGAGGTTCTTTATACTTTTCTTTGATTTCTGTTAACCTATCATCTAGTTTATTTGAAAGTGCTTGGTTAACTTCTGGGTTCTGCCCATACACATCTAACCTTGCAGCGATGGCTGTTTTGGCTGCTATTGCTCTAGCCATTTTGCCTCTTTGCCATTTAGGTGCCGAATGAATCACTGGATGCTGAAATAGAATTCCGTGTTTTGGTGGATCAGATCCCGTTTTTAAAGTTCTAAATAATGCTTTTTCTGCTCCTAGTATTTGGATTGTGCTTGCTGATAGAGATGCTAATCTTCGAAGGCTACCTGCCTTTGAAATTAACCTAGCCCCTACCGATGCGGTAAGCAATCCTTTAACATTAGGCGCAACATCTTCCATTGACGTGTCAATGTGGTCTTCCAGGTTCTTTCTTATCCTGTTCAGCGATATGACCTGTTGAGCGATATTTTGAACAATCAGTAAGTTTTGTTCTGTAATTTTTCCACCTCTACTTCTCTTTGACACCTCCGTTATTATTTCGATTTTGTTTTCAGGAATATCGATAGTTTCCAAAAACTCCTTGGTTATGTTATCTCTTTTACCACAATTTGATACTAAAAGAGAATATGTATTAGCATTTTGTAAAAGGTTGTCGAGTTCTGGAAAGTGCAGGCCATACCATTCTCTCATTCTGGTTCCCAAGGTATTTGATATTTTGTCTATCTCGTCTAACGCATTAATCGATTGACTTATGTGTAAATCCATCTGTTCTGATGCCTCTTGAATCCTTAATGAGGAAAGTTTTAGGGAAAAATCCCTCAATTTCTTTATTATTTCCCTTTCATTTTCAAAACTATTTGATTGGGTGTAAATATCTAACTTGTTTATTTGGATAAATTTTTCGACTGGTGGTGATATTTTCTGTACCGAGTCAAACTCTCTGTCTTTTAATAAATTAATGATCTCGGTCATATTTGTTATGATTTTGCCGTTTCTGTATTTTTCTAGAAACTCAATACTTTCTATAATTTCTTCATAGTCTTTACCTTTGAATCTTTCATTAGATTCAATTGGATCGTTAAACCTGTTAAATTTTATGATGTTTTTATCTGAGTCTAATATCGCAATTCCCAATTCTAAAGAGATTATGTAGTGAAGGTTTTCATCTTTCATTTATCTGTGTTTCAATTCAAATTGATTTACAAAGGATAATAACCTTTGTGATTTTTAATTAATTTCTTACTTTTATAGTTGATTGTTAGGCTCTAAAGTATGTGTGAGCTCTGAATTTAAAATAATCGATATTTTCGCGTTTTTACCATATTGCATTAAAATTGTTTCCAAACCCTCTTGCACCCTTGAAACTGTTTTTATACCCAATTTGTTTAGGTACACTCTGGGTAAGGTTGAAATGGCATAAATGTCAAATTTGTCTTTGATTAACCTTAAAAAATTAAAATGCTCAAGATCTTTGATATATTGGTATTTCTTTAACCCGCTTTGATCTAACCTGTTCTCAATATATTGTAATAAGGCCCCATTACCTAAACCCATTTTATTTTCAGACAAAAATATTATGATGCCATTTTCTTTTACTGCTTGGTAGTTATTCCATAATAAATTTAAACTATTGCTTAAAGTAGACTGAGTGTTAAAGTTGCTATTGCCTGAAATAAAAGCAGACTTTGATTTTTCAGTTTTTCTCTTGGATATCTTATTTAATTCATCAATTGATTTTTTAAAAGAACTTTCTATATCCCCACAATAAATTGAGTTAATCCCATCATTGTTTGCTATGACATTGATGGGTTCAATATTCAATGTTTTAGATGATTCAAATGAGATTTTTAGCGGTTCTGTTATTACTCCTGGTTGAGGAATTTTATCAATAACGGTTGAATATGCCTGATTCATTTCGTTTGGGAAACTTGATCTCATAAGTTCTGTGCTAGCTCCCTTGTAGCCAAAAAAGGGATCATATTCAATTTTTTCTAATATTATTGTTTTTTTAAAATACTTTATCTTGTTTAAGATATCGCTGCTTTCTATTCTTCGAATGGTTATTCCATTATCATTTAGTTCCCTTTTGATTTTTAGTGGAATATTTGTTGATAGGGTATAGATTTCCAAATCGTTTATGCCATGTATTTTGCTTTTTTCACTAATTATCTTTAATAGGGGGATCATTTGAGTAAACGGATTGAAATTGAGAATTAATGAGGAATCATTTAGTTTAATTTCTTTATCTAATTCCATAAATAAAGCCTCACTATCTAGTAAGGAAAAATCTGTTTTATTGATATCCAAAATGTTTTCATATTTTATATCTAAAATAACATTGGAATCTCCGTATCCTAACCATATTTCTGGCATACTTTAACTTATGAGTATAAGGTAACATATAAAACGAAACAATATCAATTTAATAAAATATGACTAAAGAGGAAAAAAACATTTCTATTTTTAACGATATAATTTTATTTTTACATAAAAAAGAAGCTATCAAAACAGGTGATTTTGTTCTATCAAGTGGAAAAAAGAGCAAATTTTACCTTGATTTGAGAATCCTGCAAAGCTATCCTGTTTATTTTAGAAAAAGTATTTTTTTGTTAAAACAGTATATCGTACAAAATATTGGTCTGGATACTTTCGAGTATATCTGTTCTATTCCAACATCGGGAACTGTTTTTGGTTCTACAATTTCATATGATCTTTTTAAACCTCATATTTATATTAGAAAAAATATTAAGAATTATGGGACGCAAAAAACTTTTGAGGGTGACCTGATCCCAAATTCCAAAATTTTGTTTATTGATGATGTTATTACTACAGGTAATTCTTTAATTTCTTCCATCAATATTTTAAGAAACAAATTCACTATAAATGAGGTATTGGTGTTGGTGGACAGAGAACAGGGAGCAATAGAACTAATGAGAGCAAATGGAATAAAAGTACATAAAATTATATCTATGAGCTATATCTTTGAAACCTTGTACTCTAATAACTTAATTGGTAGTATTGACTATTTGGATTTAAAAAATGAACTAGAAAAAACTTAACTTTCATAAATCATTAAATTCTTTTCTTCTAGCAATATATGTAAGTTTGTTACTGCCCTATAGACTTCAGTTTCCTTTTTAGCTCCTGTACAAACCAATTTTCCACTCGCAAACAACAAAATAACTGTTTTTGGATCAAGCATTCTGTGTATAAGACCCGGAAACTGTTCTGGTTCGTACATACTTCTAGGTAATATTCTGGCTGCTAATTCCAAATGTATTTTTCCTCCCAAGCTTGCAGATGCTACAATGTTTTGGATTTCTATTATTGGATCATTTTCAACTGGTATACCTCCTTTTCTTAATTTTTGGACAACGCTTTTTACTGCCTTTATAGCTTGTTCTTCTGATTTAGCTCCTGTACAAACCATTTTTCCAGAACTAAATATCAATGTAGCTGTTTTGGGTGCTTTAAGTCTGAATACTAATCCTGGAAATTGATCTGGATGATATTCTACGTCTGGAAAAATTTGTGTAATCAGATTTAAGTTGATGGTTTGGTTAACCGTTGCTGATGCCACGACATTTTCTATACTTACCATTGGCTTTGTTTGAGGCATACTCTTCCTTGGGTATATAAATAGTCGTTATAAATATATATTTATTCGAATATGACAAAAATCATCAAAAATGATAACATTTGAGAATAAAAAATAAAACTTTTTTAGTTCTGGTTTGACTTATTTCCTTATTATGCTTTTTTTGTAAATGGGCTTTGGTATCTGTTTTACTAATATTGATTTGAAGCAGCAGACTTGAAATCATCCTCGCAAAAATCAACCCCAATGTAATTATATTCCAAACAGCTGTGATGATTTATCGGGTAATATTAAAGTGTTTTATTTATAAATATTATGAACTCTTACTTTGACGTGCATAGCAATTCCGTGCCTTTTGCATTGCCACCCCATTTTAGCATGGCAAAATCATTATTTGATTAAATGTCTCTTTAGTGTTTTATAACGATCTGGGTATTGGATAGAAACATGGCAGATGGCAAATAGGGTAAACCTGCTATTACAGTCAAAAGCAAAAAACCTGTTTTTCCCTCTTTGTTATTTTTCCCACGGTGTTATTCAAGTAATATTTCTTTACATTTACTGCATTTAATCTGAATATGGCAATGAGCTGATTGCTAAAATGCACAATAATGTTTTTGAATGTTCAAAAAAGGTTATGAATTACTTTTATTAATGTCAAAGCAACTTTGGGGCCGTAATTGTCCTTATTGATTGAAAATCTCAATTGTATTTAGCAGCAATTGCAATGATTTTTGTACAATAATCCACGGTTATATTGCTCCCATCTGAGATTATCGTTTGAGGATTCTCTACGGCATATTTATAATATTTGACAATGTGGCAACATCATTATTTAGCTGAGTACTAAAAATGATTTATTTTAATGTTATAGGTAAGTTATGCGATTGATATTCCCATCAAATCTTGTATACTAATTACGCAAAAGTGTGTGGCGCATATATGACAACAAACAAAACCATTAATGGTATTAATTTGGAAAAAAGCCACATATATTGCATGTTTTAAACTGTTCTCCGTCTAAATGGTTAAAATGTATGCCGCAATTTTTGCAAGTGTGGTGAATGTCCTGGTATCCATCTTCTGCCAAAAATTCTTTACCTTCCAAATTTGAACTTTTACAGTTCATGCATCTACAACTACAAATCATGGTATAAGATTAACATATAAATATAAATATTATTTCATAATTATTTTGAAATAATGTTTACCTTTCGAATCTTTAGAAATGATTTTTATCCCAGTATTGTTTTGTTATGTGCTTTTTCCATTATTTTCCCTACTGCGACCTTATTTAATTTAAATGATGATAACAAGATTTTTGCACAAAATGACGAGAGTAATGATTTTTCATCATCGGTAAAAATTAAAGGGTTGGATATTAATGTCATGTTAGCGGAAACCCCTGACCAAAAGACAAAGGGCCTTTCTATTAAAAATAGCTTGAAAGAGAATGAGGGAATGTTATTTGTATTTGATTCCCTAAGAAAAAATTCTTTTTGGATGAAAGATATGAAGTTTCCAATTGATATTATATGGATAGATTCAGAATACAGGATAATACACATTGAAAAAAATCTTCCACCTTGTACATCCTTCTTAATTTGTAAATCATATTCTCCAGATGAAAATTCGCAGTATGTTCTTGAAGTAAATTCTAACTATACCACTAAAAACAATATTACTGTTGGAGATAAAGTTGAATTTGATATAGTTAATTTAACATAAAGTCAGCATAAACTCTTAATTATGGTTTTATGTTTTAAAACTGTCCACTAATTTTTTATGATAATTACTATTGCACTGTAATTTTTCTGTTTGTTCGTCAGGAATTATTTGCAATTTCTTGATCTTTTTATTATCATAAATTGTTTGAAAAAACTTGTAACAGGTTTTACATACTTGCATTATTCTTTAAAGGTTGGAATCAGATTTATTATTTTCTGTCTGGCTGCAAATATCAAAGTCAATTTTATTAAATGTCGATGAGATTGTTGCCTTTAATTTACATGTTAACACTTAAAAATAGGATATATAGTAATGAGTTATTATGGCTGCCCGAAAAAATACCTCAAGAAAAATTCGATTATTAAAAAAAGTTAGACAGAATAGACCGGTGCCAGCCTGGGTTA
>JBKJYK010000032.1:0-3765 GCA_046715515.1 Candidatus Nitrosocosmicus sp. | reverse complement strand
CAGCTTATTGCTTACACTTATCTGGTGGCATTCAACAAAGGAATGGAAACTGGTCGATAAAAACCTTCATCCAATGTTCATAAAAGGTGTCATGACAAATCTTGTCACAATACCGCTGGTTTTCCTTTTATCCATAGTAATATCGTTTGTAAACTTAGATATGGCGCAATACTTTTGGCTAATTATTGCACCCATTACTATTGTAATTAGGCGCAAATACAAACACTAATTGAGGTCAATGTTTTGACTGCCATTTAACGACAATAGTTGAAAATAATTAGTCTGTGTCTACTGATTGTTAAAGATTACGCTATAAGTGCTTTTACTGAAAATATAAATGAATCAAGACACTAAAATGCAAAACAACATAATGAACAAAAAACATGGTTATATAGATCAACCCGTAAACCATATATCAAATGGTTTATAATCCATGAGATTTTGATACGTCAAATATGAATATGTTTCCTATGATGTTACCATCTTTATTAATCGTATTTATTATTTCCGTTACTTTAGCATCATCCACAATTAATTCTACCTGAGTTCTGCTAACAAAATCCGGAACAAACGTTTCGGTAGTTCTATATCCTTGTATAAATCCGTTCTGAATGGGGTCTTTCTACTTGCCCTCTTCCATTGACCTCAAAATATGTAATGGCATCAATGTTATTTTTTTTGCAAAATTTGTCTAAGAAGACTAAAACTTATTTTCTGGAATGTATATAGTTAAGCCCTTTCATGTGCTTGATTTAATGAGGTGTTGTTTAAATATCTAAAATATGAAAATTCTTATTTGGGTTTTTTCATTTGTATGTTAGTTTTCTACCGCTTTTGATAGTGAATGGGTTAACTTGATGGAGATTGTGTACAATGACTTGTCCCACCAATGTTAGGGTTGTTTCAGTATGTTCCTTGCAGATTTACCAATGCGTATGATTAATGAATTGACTTGCAGTTTTCTAGAACGGCCAAGTGTGTGTTAATACTACCTATACCTACGGTATTGATGACATAAACTTGTAAAAAACTTTCAGTATCATGTGTAGGCCAAATCCGTATAAACTTATTAAAACGATATTCCTTCTGCGATTGCGAAAGTTAATGCAAAAATACTCTATAAGTTTTATTATAAAGCCATGCTGACTGCATAATATTATTCAGAAAAAACAATGGCTGGTTTTATATCTTTTAGTTGTAAAATAGCATATAGTGGTTATTGAAGAGAATTATTAGAGTGCCCACCAACCTCATTTCCTTTCATACTAACACAGCACGGGCATTTTTCTTGAATACACCTGTCCGATTGTTTGTGATCACAAATAGAGCATGTGCACACCTGACCTTTTTTCCTGTTTTTTTTGATGTCGATTCGGAGGATTAAGTATACCCAGACTACCAGAAAGAATAGGGCAATAATGAAAAAAACAAAAGATATTCTGATATTTACTTTTAATACAATTAACAGCACCCCAAATAATGCAAAGCCTAGCCCACTATAAAATGGCCAAAATGGATATTTGTTACTCACTATGCTTCTCTATTGATATCTCTACTGCTTTATCTTTTTTCCTCTTCTTTTTGCGAATTTGTCTTATGCTATCAACTATTTCCTTTAGAGTTTCCTCTGAAACTTTTGATATTGTCGCATCGCATTCCAGCCCTTTAGCATCCAAAACTTCCTCAGCAATTGCAATGATTTCGTCTTTATCTTTTTTTTCTTCATCAGTTAAAAGGTTGTGGCTTAAAAATCTAAAATATGCAAAATCGCTCATATGATTGCATAAGTGAACTAGTTATTTATTATATCTGGAATATATTCAATAGCATGTACTTGTTATAAATACAATAATATGCAAATCGTATTTATAAACATCCCTAAATAAACATCTTTTGATGTTCTGCAATGAATATGCTAAATTCAATTAAACATTTTATTTTTTATTTTTTTCAGATTTTGGGTCCTGTAAATAAAACTAAATCTTTCTAGTTTATTTAAATATTGTCATAGATTTATTTTATATGATGAAAAAAAATCGTTACAAAATGTAATGATATCACTTTTTATAATGTGTTTGGCATCAAATATTGGATTTGGCAAGTTATTCAGTTTTTGGCCAGGACCAAAACCATGGTGTTTCCAAATATGGTATTGACAACATCCCAAAAACTATTGATGGGATACAATGTGATGGGGTGGAGCATTTAGCATTTCATAACCACACCAGACTTGTAATAAAAATACAAAATGAGATTGTGGGAATTCCAGAGGGAATAGGGATTATTCCTAATAGTTGTATTTTTTGGTTACATGCGCATGACGAGTCAGGGATAATTCATATCGAGTCACCAATTGAACAATCATTACACTTGGCCAATTCTTAAATATGTAGAAAGAATTTGATAGTTCTTCATATCCTAGAGATTTATCTGCTGTTTCATCCGGCAATAAAGTGAATATCACTGTTGACGGTACTGCTATTGAGACATCATCAGCAGATTTCAATAAGATTGTTTTAAAAGACAACTCTATAGTATCTATAGACATTAGTGGCAATGAGACTACACGTTAGTTTTTTTTATTGTATTTCACAATTGTTTCTCTACTAGTATTCACAAAATAGGGGTTACTATATCAGGTGTGTAAATAAATTCTGATTTATTTGTTGATGTTTTTTATATTCGGGATGCTTTTATTTTATTTATTATAATATTGGATAAGATTTCACTTTTTTGTAGCAATACCATGGCATAGGGTGTGTTTCCTGCTGACAGGCAAGTGAGAGGGTGGGGGAATGGGGGGTAAAATGTCACTTTTTTACGGCTTGAAGGGGGGCTGGCTTGGCTTTAAACTATTGTTGATATCAATATCCGAAGGTGTAACACACATTGGTTTATAAAACTTTCTTGTTACTGTAATAATGTCCGTCATTTACTCGTGGAACAAATCTACAATATGATTGACAATGTGTATCAAGACCTATGTTTATTTTTTTATTGATTTTGGTGTCTCAATACCCAAAGACACTGTATATCTTATGGGGAAAAATTGTTATATAAAAAAATGTAATTTTTGGGACGTAATAAATCAGAGACCTCTATCTGTTTTTGATTGATTCAATTTGACCATTGTTGGCTTTTACGATTATCTTTTCAAAATTGATATTTTGAGTTTCTGGAGAAATCATTACGGATGCAAAAGGCCCAAGATTACCAATTCCTTGAACCCTCCCATTGTCAAATTGGATTGTGACATTCTGCAGGGGATAGAAGTTGTTGTTGCTTATCTTTGTACTTATGGTTTCAATGTCTCCTGTTCTGTGAATTAGTTCTATGTTTAGCCCAGCTCTGGGTATAAACACTGCTAATACTACTACAGCTACTATGATAAAACCGAGATAAATTATTTTTTTGATTAATTTCGGTAAGTTTTTATTTTTTCTAGGTTGTCTCTGTTCATCCCAACGTCCCATTCTATTAATGTGTGTTGTATACTTGCAATTAAATTTTATAGATAAAAAACCACCTAAAACATATTGGGTATTAAAATTGAAATGGCATTTGGTAGTGATATGGTGTTTCTGATGCTGTCGATATAATTATTAATGAAATCGGAATTGATTTATTTTATTGGACTTTGATACGCTATATCTATATGATATCGAAATTGTTGTAAATAATAAGCAGGCACTATGCCAAAATAACAATAAATGGAACTTTTTATGGTTTTTCTAATTTATTAAAATTGCCCAGTTAAGGCAAATC
>JBKJYK010000031.1:0-2586 GCA_046715515.1 Candidatus Nitrosocosmicus sp. | reverse complement strand
CATAATTGAAATGGTAATAAAGGCAAGGGCCAGCAAGCCATCAATCCAAAGGATTGCGGACAGATGCGCAAAATACTTCATTCCTGTTGTTTTGGGTATTGCTTCCTTATCCTCTCTGTATTGGCTGCTTGTGGCGCAATTTCCAATCCAGTTTGCTGTGACTGTTTTCGCAACGGTCCTGGTTGTGTCCTGCCCCTGTGCCTTGGGAATTGCAACTCCCATGGTGGTGTCATTGGGTGTTGGCAACGCCGCAAAACATGGTGTGTTGATAAAGGGTGGAAAATACCTTGAGAAACTGGCCTCAGTTGACACAATATTCTTTGACAAGACAGGAACTTTGACCAAGGGAAAACCCGAAGTCACAGACATAATTCCGTTTGGCGGCTATGACGAAAAATATGTGCTGCAAATTGCATCCTCATCAGAAAACAAGTCTGAGCATCCAATAGCACAGGCAATAGTAAACAAAGCTCTTGAGAAAGGGATAAAGTTTCTTGAAATCAGTGAATTCAATGCAATCATAGGACAAGGGGTTGTTGCAAAGCACAAAGAACAGAGAATATTTGTTACAAGCCCACAAAGCGCAAATAGCAATCACCTAAACAAAATCACAAATGAGATTCAATCAAAGATATACGAATTGGAAACAGATGGCAAAACAGTGGTAACGGTCTTCATCGAGGACAAGATGATAGGAATTATAGCGATTGCGGATATGCTAAGGGAGAATTCGGTAGAGACAGTTAAACAGCTTCAATCAATGGGTAAGGAGACAATTCTCTTGAGTGGTGACAACAAAAGAACGGCCAACGCTATTGCCAAAAAAATTGGGATAAAAAATGTTTTGGCAGAGGTGTTGCCAGAGCAAAAGGCCGAGAAGATTAAGAGTTTGCAAAATGAAAAAAAGAAAAAGGTAGTGGCTATGGTGGGTGACGGCATCAATGACGCTCCTGCCCTGACCCAAGCCGATGTGGGAATCGCAATGAGGTCGGGGACAGATGTTGCGATGGATGCGGGACATGTGATTCTCATGAAAAATGACTTGTCCGACATTGTTTATGCGTTTAAACTAGCCGAATATTCCCTAAACAAGATAAAGCAAAACCTGACAATGTCTTTTGCCTATAATGCCATAACGATTTCAATAGCCGCTGGCCTTTTCTATGGCATTACCAATTCACTTATACTGACTCCCGCCTTGGGGGCACTGGGTTGGGTTGTAAGTGACACGCTGGTGTTTGGAAACTCGCTGTTGTTAAGGCGATATCGCGTAAACAAGTAGTGACATCGTGACATAAAAAAGACCAAGTTATTTTAACTTCTGTCTATCTTATTGTAGTAAATCCGATTTTAATTTGTTTTATTTCTAAAAACTTCTATATTTACTATATATTGACAGCGTTTGATATGGCATAAACAAATCGGTGATAGGCAGTGTTCTTTTGCAATGGGTCTTGTAATAGTGTTGATGGAATCTTTGGCATCATGTATGGGCGCCACTTTTAGCATATATTGTTATACGTTGGTCTACTATTAAGATTTAATTTTAAATCGGGTCCAAAACATAGCCCTTATAACTTTTTCAATTGAGTGGCTTCCTTTTGAGGATTATCAAAACAAGAGATTAAAAAGCCCCATGTGAGCAGAGCCTAAATACTATTTTAATATTCAAAGACAGTAAACCAAAGAGCATCATATAAAAGATATATGTCCTATAGGTAAGAGGCATACTATAGCCACTTTTGAGTAGACCCAAGGGACATATTGGGATTTAACCAAAATTCAAAAAAATATACCAATAATGACTGTGGAGAGGTTGTGATTATCTACATTTATCAACAAAATGGATGTTGATGATTTCGCTTGTTTCTATTCTCGTTGTTTTGCCTACCTCAAGGTAATATTGGTAGTGGTTCATTGCCACGATATCCAGTTTCACCTGCGGTAGTTATATTTTCTGATTCGGTCATGTTACCAGCCATTGATGTTGCGTTGTCGCCGGTCATATTGCCCATTGAGCTCATGTTGTCATCCCTCGTCATGCTCATGGTTTCATGCTGTGCTGCGAATGCTATTGGTGATGCCATTCCCTCCACAGCAAGGGAAACAGCTGCTACGATACTTACGACGGCAATTAAGTTCAACTTATACATATACACCTTTAGCTAGATTTTACTGTATATAAGACCTTTGTAATTTATGTTATGATTTGACAAAACTGTTTGCATGGTTAATAAAATTATAAAAATGTTCATTATTGAAGCGGGTCCAGAGGGAGTAGTGCTGATATCGGTCCTCTAAATAAGATTCTAAGTTTTATAGGGTATTGATAGATTTAAGGATTTTGTTAAACCTTTTCTATTAGTCGGATACCAGTAATTATTATGTTTTAACTTGCTCATCAAGAATCACATTTGGGAACAAAAAGAATGTAAGGCCATTCCTACACATTATGCATGTTTGTTATGTCCAATGATAAAGCAAGATATGGAGAGATTGGTTAATGTGGGTTTCTTTAACAATGTTAAAATTCGTTAGAGTATAACGAAATATGGTGTTAAGCCTTTAGACTCAGTTTCCTGCAAA
>JBKJYK010000030.1:0-6235 GCA_046715515.1 Candidatus Nitrosocosmicus sp. | reverse complement strand
ATCATTATCAAATCATAGAAACTTCATATAAACTTTTTTGGTAACATCGAAATTTTCCGCAAACAACGAAATTGTTTTTTTCTATCTCTTCATTATGCGAAAAAACACACCTAAGACTTGAACCATCTTTTAGTAACCAACTTTCAGTCACCTACTAAACCTTGAATTCGGCGGTAACGGGCTTAACTTTTTAGTAATATAAAATTAATTTCCAATTCCAGATGTTATATGATGTAAATATTTCGTTAGAGGTTTCATATTAATTAATTAAATAATATAGGTAAATGTTTGTATAGACTAATAAAGATAAAAAACAAGTCAATTTCTACATTGCAATGTTTTAGCCTGCCAGGTAGTCGTGGGGACAGAACTAAAGTTTTATCCAAAAAAACAGGAATAGATGGTGGACCATTAATGATATTTTGCAAAAAATTTTCGCCAAAAATCCATTAGCCTCCAATATTAACATAAGAAATCCAATTCGGCTTTTTGCAAAAAAGTTTGGATAGATTCAATCAATATGCTATTTTTTATATTATCACAGTCTAACAAGTATATTTTTTAACCTGTTTATCCCATAATTTTTTCAAAGAAAGATGAACGGAAAATTAAACCCAATTTTTGTTTAGCGTCATTGTTTTTCTATACATATACAAAAAATGTGTCTTTATGTTTAATGCATTTTATATACGTATATTTATAGACAATCATATTGGTAGAAACCAAAAAAATTAAGATAAATTTGGAATTAGAAGTGGACATACCAGAGGATATAGTTAAGGACAAAAGCAGATATGATAATGTGAAAGAGGGAATTGTAAAAAGCATTAGCAAAGGACTATATGAGCAAGGTATAGGGTATAGAATAACTAATTCAAGATTTGAACAATAATATATAAAATCAATCTATCAGTCAATCATTCATCATTTTTATAATAATTGTACAAACTCAAAAAAATAACTGTGTCTAAACCTATAGGATTTATTTCTTCCAATCCCTGATTTTTTATGTTGCTGTAAGATGTTTTATACACGCTATCAGGTTTATCCCAATCACCATAACTATAAAGTGTAAAATGCAAATAAAACAATTGTTTTGTAATGGTAGATGAACTAGCAAAACCAGATTTAAATTAATAATTGGTAAACAGCAAAAATGAAAATAAACTGGTTTAATTTAGGAACTAAAAGGATGAAGAGATTATTGCCCTTCATTTTTCTTTTTTGCTGGTATGTCTGAGTTTTTGATATTTGAATATATCACTAATTTGATTTTCTTTCAAAATAGTATCCATAGATTCTCAAAACGCATACATAAAAGAGGACTTTGCATTTGTAAAACCTCAATCATAACTCAATCTCATTGTGGGTGTATATTTTACAGATGTAAAGACGATAGGTAAATATGTATTTTATTCTTTTACTGTAGCATGGCAAAGGATCCAGTTTGCAATATGAATGTAGACGAAAAAACTGCAAAATACACTTCAGAAATTAGTGGGGACAAAGTGTATCTTTGTTCTTCCGCATACAAGCAACAATTTGACCAAAACCCTTCAAATTACGGTCATTAAGGCAAAAATCTTACAACAAATAAATTAATTATATTTCCATTTCGGATTTGCCTTCATACCTTCTTTTTATTGATTCTATTCTACCTCGGTATTTCTCACTATAACCAGATTTGCAGGAACTACAACAAAAGAATCTCTCCATATCAGCAAATTTTAAAACTTTAGCTTTGCCATAAACAGGGCCCCCACAGAAATCACATATTATGTTTATTGCAAGACCGTTTGTGATTTTGTTTTCTATATCGCCTGTCTCTTTTTCAAGTACATTGTCATAGGCATTTTTAATGGCACTCTCTTTCTTAGGGAAACTTTTTTTTATGGCCTGTATTTGAATCAGACTATCCTGTTGTTGTTCACTATCATTGTTATTCACCTTACTAAAATCAAAGACAGGAAGTACCCCCTTAATAAAGCCCACATTAATCAATCTGTCAAACCTTGCTTTAACTTTGGGTGTAGTTATTCCGGTTTCCCTAGAGATTTGTCTAAACGACTTTCTTCCATCCTCTAACAGAGATTTTAAAATCGCTACATCGTTTTTGTCCAATTGAAAAGGCACAATATAATCACTGCCCTTGTCAGTTATATCCTTTACATTTGTAAAGTCTGTGTTTTATAAATGTTCTATACTTTTTAACATTGCATGGCAAAAATTGAAAAACAACAAACCAATCTAAAAAAAATAACGATACATTAAAGAAACAATATTCTTTAAAGTACAACCGATTGCAATATTTTTAATTTATTGTAATAAAATGATTTAATAATATTAACAAACATTCCATCTCTATATTAAGGCAAGGTCATAAAAATGCAGTTACCCAACCAAATGAAAGGGATTGAATCAGTCCAAAGTGAAGATCTATTGTGGATGTATGTCGAATCACCAACCAGGGACAAGATGAACATTATTGCCAATCAATTTCCAATTCATGAGCTGAACATTGAGGATTGTTTATCGAAAAACAATTTGCCAAAAAATAGATAGGTATGAGGACCATATTTTTATAATTTTTCAATTTCCAACTGTCCATAAGGATAAGACATCCCCAAGCTTTAGCCAATTATCTTTATTTGTGGGCAAAAACTATCTTATAACCGTCCACCAAGGCGACCTAAACCCACTGTTTGAGCTTTTCCAGCTATGCATATTAGACGATCCTATAAACAAACGAGACATCATGGGAGAACATCTGGGTATCTGTTACCCAGCATTGTAGATGTTTTAGTGGATGATCTACTTCACATATCAATGAAAGTAATAGGAAATCTAGATGATGTTTAGGATGATGTGTTTGATGAGAAGATATCAAATGCTAAAGAAATATCGCTTCTAAGAAGAGAAATCACAACACTCAGGAGAATAATGGTTCCTTTAAAAAGGATAATATCAGAACTGACCTCCAGAGATGTAAAGAGGTTTTCAAGTATGGATGAGAGGGAGGAGGAGAAGGAAGACAGGATATCCTATTTTGATGATGTAAATGACCACATTTCAAAAGTTCTGGAAGCATTGGATGAATCAAATGAGACTATCGAAATTTACAAAGATACCGATTTTATGCTAAGCAGTGAGAAAACAAACAGAATACCAAGTTTTTTAACCATATTGTTTTACATTATCAATTCCAATAACTGTATTAGGTACATTCTACGGAATGAATATTGATATCCCAGGGAGCATGAACTTCGATAGATCATTTTACGGCTATCTACCCCTTTTTTTAATAACCCGACATCCATAATATTGACAAGCGTAATGGTATTGTATTTTAGTAAATTAGGCTGGATGAATAATTTAACAAAATAATAAAACACAGTTTTAACTTTGGTAAAATAAATATCAAATAGAAGAACATGTTAAATGGTACAAATGCACTTTGCAAATCCACCTCTCTCCCTCTTTTACCCCAAATCGGATTTGAATGCATGCAATTGAGCACATGGTTAGGCCTATTTAAAATATAAAGCACAAAACAACAAACCAACATCGCGGTTTAGTTACTTACATTTGGATTATACAATAATTAATTAAGTTTTAGATAACAAGGACCAGGATAGAAAGGAGAACTCAAATAAAAAAACCAGACGTCAAAACTTCCTATAGCACCAAGGCAATACCATTTTAGAAACCAAAAGCGCACATCTAACAACAAGTCAATGTTATTGTTCTCACCAATTTGGAATATAATTAGAAAAGTTAGCCAACAACAAAACGGTAAAAGATCAATTGAAGCATAAACCACACCTAAATGACCCATTGAATGTCTAAAGTCACCTAATAACAGGATCAATGAATTGAAAGTGCAATGAGGCTCATCAAAACCTCGGCATGGATTGTACTAACTATACTTTTACTCCCGTGTATACTTATAATCTACAATTAGCATAGTGTTGTGTAATGAGTCAAGTAAAAAAAATTCCAGATGGTTATCATTCAATCACACCCTCACTGATTGTAAAAAATGGTGTGCAGGCAATAGAGTTTTACAAAAAGGTGTTTGGAGCAAAAGAGATAATGCGTATGATGACTCCTGACGGAAAAGCGTTAGCCCATGCAGAACTTGAGATAGGCGACTCCAAATTAATGTTGGCAGATGAATTTCCACAAATGAATTGTCTTTCACCAGCATCTATAGGCGGGAGCCCAGTTGCAATATTTTTGTATGTAGAGGATGTTGACCAAACCTTCAATCAAGCAGTTGCTCAAGGGGCAAAGGTTTTGGATCCTGTCACAGATCAATTTTGGGGAGACAGACATGGTGGTATTGAGGATCCATTTGGGCACAGATGGTCAATATCAACCCATGTTAAGGACCTTAGCCCAGAAGAGGTGAAAAGGGCAGGTGATGAAGCAATGTCAAAAATGGGTGAAAATAAAACAAACTAATCAATTTTTTATCCAGAATATATAAGCACCATAATGCAATCCAAATCACCTTATCTTTGCATTACGTACCCTTTGCGCAGTTCACTGATACCCTATTTTAGTCCAAGTTTAAAAAAGTTTAATTTATATTCTGATGCTAACTGAACCCTTTATCCATTCACACCCAAATCCCTTAGTTGAAACTAAAGAGTGACTGAGCCCTTTTATCGTTAGAGCCATCTATTTTCTGAAAACTCTTTCGCAATTGCAAAATCAATTTCCCTATTAGAGCCAGTGAATAAATATATTTTTATCTTCCGGTGACAATATATTTTATTCCTTTCGACAAAGCCATCAATTGATATTTTTTATTTATATTCAGAATGTTTATTTGATTTTTTTCTAAAATTACGCACGACAATAACAATTCTTTGATAATACAGTGTAAAGCAGGATAAACTCTCAGCTTGTAAATTTTATCTGTAAACGATAATATACTATTTAACGATTGATAATTATTTATAATTAGATAAAGAAGGGAAAAGATATCTATAGATTATACAAAAACATCGTGAATGACACAGGGTATTAGATACAAAAAGATGGTAACATAGGAACCGACTATATGGAATTTCAAAGAGAGCCATCCAATAAAATCACAAAAACAGCTGTGTTTAAAAAAAGAAAAAACAAAGTTAATCAATTAGTTAGACCAGGATAAATCCGAGTTCTTGTCGCAGAGTCAAACGATGACTTAAGGTATCTCCATAAAACTTATTTAGATTTGCTAGGTTTAAAGGCAGAAACGGTAAATAGTGGAAAGGCATACCTAAACCATTTATTTGTAAATCCAAATAATAACAATTTTGATACGGTTATTATCAACACATATCTGTTTGACAAATTCGGTCTTGACATCGCAAAAGAAATACACAAAAAAAATCCAAAACAAAGAATTGTTATTGTTAGTACCAGTAGTAGAGAACATTTACCTAAAGAACAGTTGGGTTTTGCAGGAATTGACTGTTAATACATACTGGACATCCCATTCAGATTCTCATACATGTTGCCTTTATTGAATCCAGATGGAAATAGGCATAACAATTAGTATTCTTGTATTTTAGATATATTAAATTATTCATAATAAAATTAATTTAAATTGCATCAAGTTATATTAAAGGCCAGCCTATGCCTAAAACTGTTACTAAGTTGTATAATAATATAGTTTTTTGAATTTAAAAATATTAAGTTTCAGGTAATGCCAAATTAATCAAAAAGATTAAAGGTGATTTTATACTAATCTGTTAGGATTTATTTTCCCATATTCCTATAACGTTTTTTTGCGGATCCTCTAACAAAGCATAATACCCTTCTGATATTTCCTCCTTTCCCACCACTACATTTGCGCCCAACCTTTTAGCGCTAGCAATACAGTCATCAATAGATTTAACATTTATGTAAACGGTTGCAGCCTGTTTTACGTTACGTCGTTTCAGTATGGCGCCCTTTATGCCGGAATCGCTTGTAAACCAATAGTCGGGTGTGTCTTTGCCCTCTTCAAATTTCCAGCCCAACAGTGAGGAGTAAAAATCCCTCAAAACTTTTGTCTCGTCACATGGTATTTCAATATAGTTAACGGTATTAGGTTGGTTTTCACTAGTCATTTTTATCCACTCTGTTTTTTAGCATAACAATGATAAATAAATTATGTTATATGTCTCTTCTTTGGTTTAACTGGACTCTATCTTTTACTTTACTGTCTGGGCAGCCTGTTGGATGCCCTGTCTTATTT